>JAFQOM010000133.1 GCA_017403205.1 Clostridia bacterium
AAAATCTACATCTATACCGATTTCCTCTAAAAGCTCTCTGTGAGCCCCTTGATCACTTGTTTCTCCACTTATAACAGATCCCCCGCAACTTACGTCCCATTTTCCTGGGTAAGGATGCTTTGTTTTAAGACGTTTTTGAATAAGCATTTTTGTAGCTTTGCTGTTTAAAATGCAAACATGCACAACCATCCTATACTCGCCTTCTTCTGGTTTTGTTCCTCTCTCTAAGGACCTGCCCAGTGGAATTCTATTTCTATCATACAAATCAAACTTTTCCATATTCACCCCTTTTTTATTAAAAGCAATTATAGTGTAAATTTGATATAAAATCAAGTTTTGCAAAACAAGCCATATTTGACATGTTAATTTCACGTTATTTTAAACATTTTCTATTTACTTATTTTACAAATTATTTTATTATATATGTACTATGAGAATTATATCAGGTAAATATAGGGGTATAAACATACCTTCGCCAAAAGAAGAGATTGTAAAACCCACATTAGACAGAATCAAAGAAAATATTTTTAATATAATACAGTTTGAAGTGCCGTCTAGTTGCTGCTTAGACCTTTTTTGCGGCAGTGGGGCTTTGGGCCTAGAGGCTTTAAGTAGAGGCGCAAACGAGGTGTGTTTTGTAGACAACAATAAACAAAACATTAATGCATTAAAAACTTTTTTACAAAAATTAAACGCCACAAACTATAATATTTATAACAGCGATTACTACGAGGCGTTAAAAACTTTTGATAATACTAATAAAAAATTTGATATAATCTTTTTAGATCCACCTTTTGACACAGACTTGGCAATTATCGCATTGCAAAAGATTTTTAAATTTGGGTTGCTTAGTCCAAATGGGGTTGTGGTGTGGGAGCACCCCACAGAATATGATACATCAAAATTTGAACACAAAATAAAAGATAGCCGAGTGTATGGCAAAATTCAAATAGATTTTTTAAGATAGGAATAAATATGGAAGATGAAAAACTTTTAAAGGAAGAAATTGAAAAAATAAAAAGCAGAAACACCCGTGTTGAATTAGATAAAGCATGGGAAACAAGTTGGACAAGACGCCTATTTATTTGTTTGTTAACTTATTTAGTTGTAGTTGTATATTCTCTTACAATAAACAAAATTTCAAATATTTGGCTAAGTTCGGTTGTTCCTGTTATTGGTTTTACATTATCTACTTTGTCACTAAAATTTATAAGAAAAATTTGGGAAAAGAAAATACACAAAAATATTAAAAGGGAAAATGATTAAAATGTTAGAAAAAAAATATGACTTTAGGACATGTGAAAAAAAATGGCAAGATTTTTGGCAAGAAAAGGGCACATATAAATTTGATAGAAATTCTAAAAAACCAATATTCTCTATTGATACCCCACCACCTACAGTTAGTGGTAAAATTCATATTGGTCACATTTTTAGTTATAGCCAAGCTGAGTTTATTGCAAGATACAAAAGAATGATGGGTTATAATGTGTTTTACCCATTTGGCTTTGATGACAACGGACTACCTACCGAACTTTTGGTAGAAAAAGAAAAAGGTATTAAAGCTTATTCTGTATCTCGTGAAGAATTTACAAACATGTGCTTAGACACTGTTAAAAAATATGAACAAGACTTTAAAAATTTGTTTATTTCTGTTGGTAATAGCGCAGATTGGTCTTTGCTATATAATACCGTTAGCCCACAATGTCAAAAAACAAGTCAAATGTCTTTTATTGACCTATACAAAAAAGGTAAGGTTTATTATGCAGAAGCACCTGCTTTATGGTGCACAAAATGTCACACTGCAATTGCTCAAAGCGAATTAGAAAGCGAAGAAAAAGAAAGCACTTTTAATTATTTAAAATTCTACATAGAAGATAGCAACGACTACGTTGAAATTGCTACAACTCGCCCAGAATTATTGTGTGCTTGCGATTGTATTTTTGTTAACCCTAAAGACGAAAAGAATTTGCACTTGATTGGCAATAAAGTTAGAGTTCCTTTGTATGATTTTTATGTTCCTGTTTTAACAGACGACAAAGTTGACTTAGAAAAAGGCACTGGTGTTGTTATGTGCTGTACTTTTGGTGACCAAACAGATACACAATGGTTTAAAAAATATAATCTTGAACTTAAAGTTGCAATTGACGACTATGGCAAAATGACAGCTTTAGCTGGAAAATATGAAGGATTAAAAACAAAAGAAGCTAGAGCCCAAATTATTGAGGAATTAAAAGAAAAAGATCTTTTAATTAAACAAGATCCTATTAAACACCAAGTTTCTGTTCACGAAAGATGTGGAACCGAAATGGAAATAAACCTTAAAAAACAATGGTTTATTAAAACTTTAGAAAACAAAGAAGAATGGCTTAAAAAGGGCAATGAGGTTGAATGGCACCCAAGCTTTATGAAATCTCGTTATACAGATTGGGTTGAAAACTTGATGATGGATTGGTGTATTTCTCGCCAAAAATATTTTGGGGTTCCGTTTCCAGTTTGGTATTGTAAAGACTGTGGTGAAATTATTGTAGCTGATGAAGCTGATCTTCCTGTAAATCCACTTGTAACAAATCCAAAACATGCTTGCCCAAAATGTGGCGGCAACAATTTTGAGCCAGAAAGTGACATTTTAGATACTTGGGCAACAAGTTCTGTTACACCTCAAATTAATACAAAATGGAACGTGGATGATGAATTTTACAAAAAAATGATGCCTATGAGCTTGAGACCAAATGCTCACGACATTATTAGAACTTGGGACTTTTATACAATAGTTAAATCTTTTTATCATTCAAACTGCTTGCCATGGCAAAATGTTATGATTAGCGGGTTTATTATGGCTAGTCAAGGTCAAAAAATTTCAAAAAGCAAATCAAATGCTAAAAATGACCCTATTGATTTAATTAACACTTTCTCTGCCGACGTTATTAGATATTGGACAGCCACTGGTAGTTTAGGCAGAGATATTATATTTAATGAAGAAAAGTTTAAAATAGGCGCTAGACTTGCTAACAAATTGTTTAATGCCAGCAAGTTTGTTTGGTTGTTCCTTGAAGATTATAAACTAAAAGAAGTTGAACTTAAACCAATTGACAAATGGATAATTAGCAAATTTAATGAAATGAGAGACAGGTTTATAAACTACTTTGAAAAATATGAAGTTGGCCTTGCTATGAGTGAGCTTGAAACTTTCTTCTGGAACTTCTGTGACAATTACATTGAACTTGTTAAAGTAAGAATGTATAACCCAGATATATATGGTCAACAAGCAAAAGAAAGTGCACAATATGCTTGCTACCATGTATTGCTTGAAATGCTTAAAATGTTTGGGATTTATCTACCTCATATTACAGAAGAAATTTATCAAAATACGTTTAAAGATAAAGAAAAAGTAGAAAGTATTCATAACTTTGAATTAAACGAACTTCCTATTAAAAAAGACCTTGATTTAATTAAAAAGGGTGAAGAGGTTTGTGAAATTGTTTCAAAAATTAGAGGCTATAAAACAGATAACAAAATTTCTCTTAAAACTAAATTAGAAAAGGTAGTTGTTTCTACAAAAAACATTGATTTCTTTAAGAGCGTAGAAGACGACGTTAAAGCTGTTACATCTGCACAAACAGTAGAATATCTTGAAGGCGATTTAGATGTAAAAGTAGAAGGCGTTATTATAGAAGAAAACAATTAATAAAAATACTGTACAATTAAATAAAACAAAGGGATTTAGATTTTTTCTAATCCCCTTTTTTTATATAAACTTATCCACATTTTATTGTTTTTTTGTGGATTTTTTTATGTCAAATTTTATAAACCATGAATATATTATTAATACTTAAAAGGAGATTTTTTATGATAAATTTTAATACCCGTTTTATGACAGATCAATCTAATAGGTTTGAAATTTTGCAACAGGCCAGAAAGGACTTAATGGGAGAAATCGAAGCTATAATTCAATATGATTATCATGCATCATTAACACAGGAGCCCGTTGCAAAACAAACTTGGATAAGCATAAAAAATGAAGAGCTTACCCACGTTGGGGAGCTTTTGGCTTTGCTTAACTACTTAGAACCTACACAAAAAAAATATATTGATGATGGTATAAAAGAGTTTAATGATTTTTTAAATAAAACTAGATAAATATTTTAAATTTTTTTACAAACAATAATTTTATGAAGAAAAATAAAATAAAATTTATTAACAATTTTAATAACAAAAATTTTAAAAGCAATTCAGACCCGCAAGGCAGTTATACTGGAACTTGCAAAAATCCTAAAGAAAAGCCTGTTCAAGATGCAGATGATTTATAAAAATTTGTTCTTAGTTTCTAAATAATTTACACATTTTATAAAAAATTCTATTTGATCTTTGTTTAATATTTTATCTTTAACCATTTTTTTAAGTTCTTGCAAGGAAAACCATTTTATTTCGGAAAGTTCTTCTTTTTGAATAACAATTTCATCTGGTTTTAAATCCATTTTAATGTAATACATTTTATAACAGTCTTTGCCGTCACATCCGCTACAAAATTCTTCAAAATGCTTGTTAGAAATATCCACCCCAAGCTCTTCTTTTACTTCTTCTATAATGCCTTCTTCGCAAGTTTGACCAGATTTTGGGTGCCCGCCGGTAACACCCCAGTCTCCACCCTTGGCCACAGATCTTTTTTGCATTAAAAACTTATTATCACTATTTTGTATTGCAATCATTACAACCATTGGATAATATCCTTGTGGAATAGGCTCACCCTTAAAATACGTTTTATTTGTTAATGCCCCATTTTTATCATATAAATCGCGTTTTTCTTTTTGCACTAAAAAATTCCCTTTACAATAAATTATATAATTATATTAACATTATTGCTTGTATTTTTAAAATACTTTTATATAGTTTCAAATTAACAGTTATTTGTTTGTTCTTTAATAAAAAAAGAGGTTTTAACAACCTCATTTTTTGTTTGGTGGGCAATAACAGGCTCGAACTGCTGACTTCCACTACGTCAAAGTGACACTCTACCAACTGAGTTAATTGCCCATAAATCTTTTAAGACTTTAATACAATCTTAAAAGATTGTCAACATTATTTTTTATCTGTTTTCTCTTCTGTAGCGATTTGAGTTTGTTGAGAAGGTTCTTTATTTTCTGTTAAAATTTCTTCTTTTGTAGGTTCCTGTTTTGGTTCTTCTTGTTTTTCTTCTGTTTTTGTTTCAACTTTTGTGCTTGATTCTTGTTTTTTTATGTCAACTTTTCTGTTTAAATATTTTTCAAAATATCCTAGCAATAAGCAAACAGCAGCTGTTATAACCAATTTAATAATAAGCACCAAAATTATGTTAATTAAACTTACAACACCTATTGAAATAAGTAATGTATAAATTAAAACATCTATAGCGCTAACAATTGCCATATAAACTGCTAATTTTAAGCGATTGTTTAAGCTTGAAACGTTAATTTTGCTTGTAATAAACATTGTTAGCCCACTTGCTGCTAAAAAGGCAATAATATTTGAAATATATAAACTTAGGTATTGCCAGTCTAAAAAGGTTTGTGTTTTTGCTGCAGAATCAATATATGCTGCTTCAAAAAATTTAAAAACAAACATAACAGCCATAGAAATAACTGTTATAAAAAACAATCTTTTTGCTTCTTCTTTGCCATGTTTGTGATAACAAGTTAATAAAGAAAAATATACAAGTGGCATTAAAACAACGTTATATTCTATAGGCAAAGAAAACACGCTTGCTTTTGTTATCATTGCAGAGCAAACACCAACTGCCAAAATAGAAAATAAATATAATCCTCTTTTGTTTAAAAAGCTATAAGCCGTCCACAACCCCACTAAGCCTACACAAAAAGCTACTATTAGCGCAGACCAGTTAATCATAATACCCATAATTTTTACACCTCAATTAAAAATACTTTGTATTTTTTGCTATTTTACAAAAAAATAATACTGAAATTATCAAATCTTGTCAATATTTTCAGTATTATATTGTTTTTTATATACAAATTATTTTATTTCGCTAATTTTTATTGAATTTGTTGTGCCTTTATCTTGTGCTGGAACACCCAAAGTAACAACAATCTTGTCTTGTGATTTAGCAATGCGGTGCTCTTTAACAATTTTTTCTGCATTTTCTAACATTTGCTCTAAAGTATCGCTTTCTTTTGTTAAAACAGGTTTAACACCCCAACAAAGTGAAAGTTTATTAAAAGTAAAACTATCGTGTGTAATTGCAACAATGGTTGCCTTTGGTTGAAACCTTGAAATCATTTTTGCTGTTTTGCCCCTATCTGTAAAACACACAATAGCTTTTGCACCAACACTTCTTGCTGTTGCACATGCAGAATATGAAATAGCATCTAAATTTTTGTGTGAATTTGTAACAGTGTCGGTAAAATCTAAATCATAATTTATAACCTTTTCGGTAGCTTGGCTGATTTTTGACATTGTTGTTGCGGCTTCTATTGGATATTGACCTGATGCTGTTTCACCAGAAAGCATTGTTGCGCTTGTTCCATCGTAAATTGCTTGTGCAACGTCGGTTGTTTCTGCCCTAGTTGGCCTTCTTTTGTATGTCATACTTTCAAGCATTTCTGTTGCAACAATAACAATTTTTCCGTTTTGAATTGTTTTTAAAATCATATCTTTTTGAACGCTTGGAATTTGCTCAATAGGTATTTCTGTGCCCATATCACCACGAGCAACCATAATACCATCACTAACACTTATAATTTTTTGAAGGTTTTTAATGCCCTCTGCACTTTCTATTTTAGAAATAATTTCTTGTCTGCCGCCATATTTTTTTATGCATTCTCTCATTTCTAAAACATCGTTTGGTGTGCTTACAAAAGAAGCTGAAATATATTCAACATCATTTTTGGCTGCAAACTCTATATTTTTATCATCCTTTTCACTTATAAAAGGAAGTGGCAATCTTATTCTTGGGATGGAAATACTTTTGTTGTCGCTTAAGTCTCCCCCCACATCAACACGGCAAACAATGTTTCCTTCCTCTATTCTTTTTATGGTGAACTCTAACAAGCCATTGTTTGCATATAGTTTTTGATTTGGTTTAAGCACATCTAAAAGCGCTGGATATCCGCAGTAGACTTGTTGGTTTGTACCCTCAATAGGTGTAGTTGAAAATACAAAAATCTGACCCTTTTTTAAAACGACCTTATGGTCAGCAAATTTTCCAATACGAAGTTCTGGGCCACAAGTATCTACCATAATTGCGCAAGCAACATTTAAATCTTGTCGTGCTTTTTTAACAATGTCTAAAGTTTTTTGATGGCTTTCTAAACTGCCGTGACTCATATTTAGCCTTGCAACATTCATGCCAGCTTTTAAAAGCTTTACGATTTTTTCATACTCATTGGTCGATGGACCAATTGTACAAACCATTTTTGTTTTTCTCATATAAGGTTACCTCTAAGTGTTAAATTTGTTTATATTATATATTCTTTTTTAATAAATATCTACTTTTTTTATCACAAATTAAAAAAGAAATATGATAATTTCCTTTATTTTCAAGCAATTTGTTTTACAAAGTTAAAATTATTTTATATAATTTTGTATAATATAAACATAAGAGAGGTTGTTTATGAAAAGAGAATTGATCTATGAAGAAGTACTTGCAATGCTTAACGACCGCGTGGACTATAAATCTATTACCCTTAGTGAAGTAGCTAAACGTTGTGGTATGGGCAAAAGCACAATATATGAATATTTTGCATCTAAAGATGAAATGGTTTTTAATAGCATCATTTTTTATCTTAACAGAATGGTTAAATTCTTTTCTGCCGGATTTAAAGTTACGACCTTTAGGGCCAGCCTTAAAACATTTATTAAAGCAGTAATCATTACAATGAAGGCGAACTATTGGATGGTTATGCCATGGACCTTCTTAGATAATTATGCTCCTTTCTTGTCAGAAGAAGATGCCGATACTATTACAGAAATGCTTTATAAATGTAAAGAGGTTATTATGTCTTTATTTACCTCTATTTGCGAAAAGGGCGAAGAAGAAGGTTTCTTGTTTCAAATTTCAGACGGAGCTATTAATTTTGCATATAATGGAATTATTGGTTCTTTGTGTGATGAAGTTGACTCTGAATATGATTTAGAGGACCCAGACTCTAAAGCCTTTATTGAAGAACTTGTTGCATGCGTTGTAAAACAACTTAATTAATTAAAAACAAAAAGACGTAGTATTGTTTGATTTCTACGTCTTTTTATTTTATAATATTTACGTTTTATTTTAAAAAACATATAACAATTATTAACTGTTTTAATGGGGCGTCGCCAAGCGGTAAGGCATCAGACTCTGACTCTGACATTCGTAGGTTCGAATCCTACCACCCCAGCCATAACTTTATATTTATATATTAAAACAAAAACAACCAGAATCGGTGGTTGTTTTTTGTTTGTGATTACATATTTTTGTTATCATTTTGTTGCCTTTTTTTACGCAATATTTTTCTTTTATTATAAACATCTAAAAACTCGTGGGCTTTGCCGCTTTCTTTATAGCCAATTAATGTATCAACATTTACAAGCTTTGTGCTTTGCAAAATGTTTATATCAATATTTTCATATTTTTCTTTTAGTTTTGCAATTAACTCTTTCATTTCTTTACGTTTAGATTCTATTTCTTCTTGCGCAGCCGCCTCTGTAAACCTACAAGCACATCTAATAAAGTCTAAACCATTACTTTTTGACCACTTTAAAATAGCGTCTTCTTTTACATAATAAAGAGGTCTAATAAGTTCCATACCCTCAAAATTTTGTGATATTACTTTTGGCATCATTGTTTTAATTTCCGCTCCATATAAAATGCTCATTAAAACAGTTTCTATTACATCGTTAAAATGATGACCAAGGGCAATTTTGTTGCATCCTAGTTTTTTTGCATGTGAATATAAATATCCCCTGCGCATTCTTGCACATAAATAACAGGGAGAGTCTTTTATTTCTTTTACAGCATCAAAAATTTGTGTTTCAAAAACAGTTAATGGCAACTCCATTTTTTTTGCATTATACAATATTTTTTGATAGTTTTTATCATTATATCCCGGGTTCATAACCAAAAAAACAAGTTCAAAATTTTGTTTGCCGTGTTTTTGTATTTCTTGCATGCATTTTGCAAGTAACATAGAGTCTTTTCCTCCTGAAATACAAACAGCTATTTTGTCGCCATCCTCAATCATTTCAAACTCTTTAAGTGCTCTTACAAAAGGTGCAAAAATGTCTTTTCTAAATTTTTTTATAATGCTTCTTTCTATTTCTATATTGCTTTTTTCTTCCATGCTTATATTATACATATTTTTACATTTTGTTTAATACTTTTTTAACAAAAAAAGCAAACAAAAAGTTGTTTTTTTATTTATATTTGATAAAATTGTTATATGGAAAATTTTGAATTTGAAACAAACCCAAAAACAGGGTTAACAGATGAGCAAGTTTTGCAAAAAATTAAACTTGGAAAAGTTAATAAAATTAAAACAAAAACATCAAAAACATATGCTCAAATTTTTTTTGGCAATATATTTACATGGTTTAATGTTATTTGTTTTTTAATAGCCGGCATATTAATAGCTGTTGGTAGTTTTGAAAATGTTTTGTTTTTGGTTATATTTTTATCCAACCTCTTAATTGGTATTGTTCAAGAAGTTAGGGCAAAGATAACTGTTGACAAGATTTCTGTTTTTGTAAATGCAAATGTAACCGTTTTAAGAAACGGAAAAAAAACAGAGGTCGAATTAAGTGATGTTGTTGAAGGAGATATAATTTATTTTGACGCCGGTCAACAAATATGTTGTGATTGCCTTTTAATTGACGGAAAGATTGAAACAAACGAAAGTTTGTTAACTGGCGAAAGCAAGCCTGTTAAAAAACAACAAAATTCAAGTTTATTAGGTGGAAGTTTTGTTGTTAGCGGCAGTTGCACCGCTGTTGCTACTAAGGTAGGAATGGAAAGTTATTCTTCTACCCTTATAAAAAAAGCCCGCGAAGTTAAGGCAAACAAAAGTGAAATTTTAAAAACTTTAAATTTGGTTATTAAAACTATTGGCTTTTTAATTGTTCCTCTTGGACTTTTAACTTTTTTAGATTTAAAGCATGTAGAAAGTGTAGAAACCGCTTTAATAAAAACATCTGGCTCTGTAATAGGCATGATGCCTGTTGGTATGTTTTTGTTAACAAGCGTATCACTTGTTGTTGGCGTTTTAAAACTTGCAAAAAACAAAACTCTTGTGCAGGATCTTTATAGCATAGAGTCACTTGCACGCGCTCAAGTTTTGTGCCTTGATAAAACAGGAACAATCACAGATGGAACAATGTCTGTTGTGGATGTAGTAAAACTATCAGATGATTTTGATATAAACACCATAATGAAAAATTATTTAAAAGCCTCTCAATCCAACAACCTAACTCAGAGAGCTCTCAGAAAACATTTTAGTTTTGATGGCGATTATAAGGCTGTTAGTTGCATACAGTTTAGCAGTGAAAGAAAGTTTTCTGCCGTAACGTTTGAAAATCATGGCACGTTTATGCTTGGTGCGCCTGAGTTTGTTACAAAAAATTTAACACAAGAAACAAAACAAGTTATAAAAGATTTTTCTGCTAAAGGACTGAGGGTTGTATTATTGTGTCACAACAAAAACGCAATAAAAAACGATGAGTTAGATAACAACTCCACCCCAATTGCTGTTATTACATTAAGAGACAATATCAGGCCAGATGCAAAAGACACTATTGCTTGGTTTAATAAAAATGATGTAGATATAAAAATAATTTCTGGTGACAATGTAGACACTGTTAGTACAATCGCTAAAAGCGTTGGTGTTAAAGGCGCAGACAAGTGCATAAGCTTGTATGGTTTGTCAGATGAAGAAGTTGTTGATTGCGCTACCAAATACAATGTTTTTGGTAGAGTTAGCCCAGAACAAAAATACTTAATTGTAAAAACTCTTAGGGGTGAAGGCTTAAAGGTGGCCATGACTGGAGATGGTGTTAATGATATTTTAGCTTTAAAAGAATCTGATTGTTCTATTGCTATGGCTAGTGGTAGTGAGGCCACAAGAAGCGCAAGTAATCTTGTTATGTTAAACGACAACTTTAGCGCAATGCCTCAAATTGTTGCAGAAGGTAGACGTGTTATAAACAATATTTCGAAAGCTTCTTCTTTGTTTTTAACAAAAACTTTTTTTACTATGTTTTTAACGATATTTGTTTTGGTATCTCCCACCTCAAACTTTCCGCTACAACCAAATCAAATTTTGTTGTGGGAAACTTTGTTTATTGGTATTCCGGCCTTTATGTTGGCCCTACAGGCAAATAATGAAAGGGTAAGCGGCTCGTTTTTAGGTAGTTTAACATCAAAGGCGTTACCGGGTGCTGTTGTGTTGTTTTTAAGTTCTATGGCTTGTTATATTTATTGCAGCGTTATTAAAAATTTTGATTTAATACCAACACTTATATCATATACGGTTACTTTTGGCGCTTTCTTTATATTGCTTAACTTATGCTTGCCTCTTGACAAATTTAGATCAATAGTTTGTTTTGGATTGCTTGTGTTGTGCATAATATCGTTTTTTATAATCCCTAATGGATTTTTTGATTATGTAGCATTAACATCAAAAGAATTTATATTTTTAGTTGTTGCGTGGTTCTTTATTTACTTGTTGTATATGCTGTTAAAATATTTGCTAGAAAAAGTGTTTAGTTTTAAAGCAAAGCAACAATAGTTTTTATATAATATATTTGACAAATTGAACATTGAAATAAGATTTTTGATGTGTTAAAATAAAGTGAGGATAAAAAATGTTTTTTATTAATTTTAAAATAAAAAAAGAGCTTAAGGCTTTTAAAGAGTTTAAAAAAAATTATAAATTTGATTTTAAAAAATTAACAGAAAAAGATGGTCTTCAATATTGTGACGGCGTGCCCCTTGTTGATGAGAATGGCAAAGAAATTGGTTTTTGTGATAAGTGGGTAAATGTTGGATACAAATTACACGGCCCTTTTAGTAAATGTTTGTCAAACTTGTTTAATTATGAATTTTATTTTAAAAACAAAAAAGTAAACAGTATTGAAAGTGTTTTTCAAGGAATTAAGCTTAAAAACAAAAAATCACAAAATAAAGCCTTTAAGTATTGGGGCATGGATAGCAATACAATTAAAGTTGCCTCAGATTTTGATTGGAATTCTTCTCAAACAGTTTACTGGCAAGGCAAGCCAATACAAAGGCTTAGTCAGCAATATGATGATTTTTTAGATGAATTATATGTTAGTGCTATACAAAACCCTCTATACAGAAACGCATTAAAAAATGTTCCTTTCCCATACATACTTCACTCTATGGGAACAGAAAAAAAAGAAGACACTGTTTTTACAAGATATGAATTTGAGTTTATGCTTAACTGTTTGTCTAGTTATGTAAAACAAAAATAATGCTATAGGAGCAAATTTATGAGTACAAGTCCGTTAAGATATAGTGATTTTGATGTTTTAGGTGTTATAAAACTAAAACCAGATGAGGTTAGCGATCAACTTATACCTTTTTTAACGCCTGTTTATAATGGTGATCAAGTAGATCACTATCTTTCCAGAGGCGAAAAATATTATCAAGCTGGCCTTACTTACACAGATAGGGCACAAGAATATGAATATCTTAAAAGCATTTTCCCCCACGACGACCCAACTAGTAAAGAGGCTTTTGTTGTTGCAGAACACATGGCAAACCACTCTGCAAGAATATTTTTTAGTGAAATGATTAAGCAAATTTTTTTAAAAGACAACAATCACTTTGAACAAATTCGTAGCACATTTATAAAAGACTGTGCTATGGTCAGAAGTATTTTAAGGGGAGAAGAAACTGTTTGTCATACAGACCACTTGCCTACTGGCAGTTGGACTACAGAATCTAGACAAATAGAACTTGACAACAAGGCTTTGCTTGATATTTTTGCTAGGTCTATAGAAATTGGTGATCCAGCAAGCACTTTAGTTTTAACACCTGGTTTTGGTTCTGTTTATGTTGGACCTTTTATGCATTTAGAAAACTATGGTGTAGAGTTTGAAAATTTGTATTTAAGTGCATATGCAAAAGGTAAAAGTACTGCTGATAGTTTGGTTCAAAACTTGTTTAAAGATACTGGAAAGCCTTTAAAAGACATGTTAAAAGATGGCAACCTTGATATTACACAACTTATGACAAATGGGCAAAATTATTTTAATCAACCAAAAACTAATTGCCTTGTTTTGGATGATAATATGGGCACTGGCAATACAGCCGCTATAATAGTGCAAGCTGTAGAGCGAGATTTAGGAATACATAATTGCACCCAAATGGCAGCAATGAACAACTGGGTAAACTTTGCAAAAGTAAAATTTGGAAATGATTTGTTAAGCCAAAATTTATCTTCTGAACAAAAAGAAAACATTGACAACCATTTGTCTACACTACAATCAATTTTAGATCGTCATAATACAGATAGCAATATGCTTACAAGAACAGATATTGTTAACCCTGATATATCTTCTAACCCTAATATTTTTCAGTCTCCTATTAACTTTCCTGATTATAAGTTATTGAAAAGAGCGATATCCTGTTTGCAACAAGGTAACGGCAACGAATATGACGACGTTATGACAAGGTATGGCTATGGAAGTGTAAAACAAGGTGACCTAACAACATGTATAGAAATTGCCGATCAGGCTAAAGAATTAGTATCGGATGCGTTAGATAGTGCCGTTTCTGCACCAAACCTACAAGCCACGGCAAGCAACATATCAACTATGGTTAAAATTGTATCTGATACAAAAGTTGATATTCCAGAACCACAACAACCAGACTCACAAGAATAATATAAATTTTATAATTTTATTTATAAAAAAGGAGCAAACTATTTGCTCCTTTTTTGGTGTTAAATATAAAATTTTTTATTTTGTTATCTTGTTTAAATATTCTTTATCCCAAATAGAATATTTACATCCGCAATAATTTTGCCTATATAAGTTATATTGCTTAGACAATTTTATACTGTTTAAATATCCGTCTTGTTTTTTAAAGTCAGAAATTAAATACTTTACATCATATTCATTTTCACACTTCAAGCCTATGCTGTTTATAAGGTTTGCGTTTTTATGAGGGCTTACACTTAAAGTCGATGCAAACAAATCATAGCCATTGTTTTTTGCATATTCTGCTGTTTTTTTTATGCGTAAATATATGCACTTTTCACATCTTTTTCCACCCTCTTTACAATTTTCAAGCCCAATAAACTCACTAATAAAAATACTACTATCTAAGTATTCTCCATCAATTACCTTTATATCTTGGTGCGATGCTTTTAAATATTCTTTTTGCGTATTAAGTCTTTTTTGATA
Source organism: Clostridia bacterium (assembly GCA_017403205.1). The sequence continues at coordinate 14,392 of JAFQOM010000133.1, forward strand.
CTCTGCCTCTGGATAAATATTTGGGTTGTAATAAAAAATTGTTATATTATAATCTTTTTTTAATCTCTCTATAACGCTTGTGCTACATGGCCCGCAGCAACTATGTAACAATAATTTTTTCATAGCCTTATTATATATTATTTTTATTTGTTTTTAAAGCGTTGTTTTTGATAAAAATTTTAATAAATTTTTATTAGTTTTTTGTTTGTTTTAATGTTGATAATTTGTTGATTAAAATTTGTATTTTTAGTAAAATTTTTATAGTAGTAAATTTAAAATGAGGGTTTTCCATGCAATTAAAATTGTTGAATTTTCATAAAATACTTTCACAATTTGCATCCAATATTGTTGGGGCTTTTATTGCATTAATTATTTATCAAAGCACAGATAGTTTTTCGTATGCTTTTTTGTTTATGTTTATTGCAATGGCATTAAGAATTTTTATAACAAAAATATTTTATAAACAAATGGCAAAAAGACCTCAGTTGTTTTTGTTAATAAGACTTATACCTTTTTTGTTATATTCTGTTTGTGTTTTACTTTTTGACACCCCATATAGAGTGCTGGGCATTGTGTTAGCATCCATTTTTTATGGTTTTACTGTTGCTTTTAAAGATATTCCTTTAGAGTTTGTTTTTAGTTACAGCTCTTTAAATAAAGGAACTTCTAGTTTAGGTTTATCTAGATTTATTAGTTATTGCGGTGTAATTTTGGCAATTATACTGGGTGGTTTATTTTTAGACAATTTGCCAAAATGGATTGCAATTTTTGTTGCTTGTGTTACATATTTAATTTCTGTAATACCCTTGTTTATATATTATTTAAAAAATAGAAAAACAAAAGGTTTTAACAAAGAAGCTATATCTAATGCAGTAGAAAGCTTTAAACAAATTAAAATAAAAAAACACCAACAAACAGTTATTTCTAAAAAACTTTTAACTAAATATTTTATAATATATCTGTTGTTTTGTGTTTATGATGCTTTAATATCACTTTTTAATCTTTATTTATTTAAGGTTAGTGCAGAAAGTTACGGCTTAACCTCATATATTCAAGCGTCATTCTATGGTATGTTTGCTTTAGGATGTTTTGTATCAGGTAAATTGGATGAAAAACTTGATTTAACCAAAATTGTTTGCTTCTGCTGTGTTTTTTCCGGTATTTTAGTGTGCCTTGTTCCACTTGTAACACATTTGTTTTGGTTGGAAATTATATTATTTGCATTAATTGGTTTTTGCTATTCATTTGTTAGTATATTTTGCTATTCTCGTATGATGACAAGATGTAAAATAATGGGCGTAAGTAACCGTGCTCTTTTAAATCGAGCTCAGGCCTCTAGGTGGGCACAAATGATAATTTATGGTGTAGCAATGCTTTCTCCTGTTATGTTTATTCCTGCCTTTATTTTAACAGGTTTAATGTTTGCAAGTTGTAGCATAGCAATACCAATAAACGAAGAAAAAACCCGCGAAATACTTGTGGATTATTTAGAAAATAACAAGTTATATTAATTATTGTTTTAAATAAAAAAAAGACTAAGCAAATTGCTTAGTCTTTTTTAAAATTAAACGTTAAGAAGTCTGAAAATGTGTTTGCTAATAATCATAAGAACAAGGTCAATAATCCAAACGATTGTGAAGCCAAATACAAGCCTAATAATGCCTGCAACAATTTTACCTTCCATAATTCTTGTGATTGCACCACAAAGCCATGCTGTTACTGGAATAATTGCAAGAATTAAACTAACAAGATATCCCAAACCAAAATAATCAGATTTTTTTGCCATATAAATTTTCCCCTGTTATATAAA
>JAFQOM010000134.1 GCA_017403205.1 Clostridia bacterium
ATATTGATTATACAACAACTAAAACATAAAATCAATTATTTATTTTTAATTTAGCGACAAAGATAACAAAAATTTTATAAGTTTTTGCTGTTGAATATCCATATTATTGTTTTTACTTAAAGTAATTATTGGCAATGTATCTAAATTTAAAACATAGTCTGCACTGGTTTGCTTTAAATTTTTAAAAAATACACAATCTGTTGCTTCTTTATAAAACACTATTTTACAGTCATATTCATCCAACAAAATTCGTTTTATTTGCAACCTGCAAGCCAAATTTTTTATAAAACCAACATAACAAAGTTGCTTTGCTGCTAATGGCATTTGGCCAAGTTCTTTTGTTTTGTTTTCTATAAACAAATTAACTTCTTCTAATGATTTTATTTTTGCAATTTGAGTATAAAATTCTATTCTCTTTTCTGAGTTTGAAATATAGTCTTGTGGCAAATATGCGTTTTTAGCTATATCAATTTTTGTTTCAACCAAAACCTCAACATCTTGACCTTTAATTTCGTTAACGGCTTCATTTAATAGCTTAACATACATATCATAACCAACTTGTTGCAGATGTCCGTGTTGTAGTTTGCCTAAAACATCGCCCGCTCCCCTTATTTCTAGGTCCCTTAGTGCAATTTTATAACCACTTCCAAAGTCATTAAACTCCATAATTGCATCCAATCTTTTATAAGAAGTTTCTGTTAATGTTTTATTTCGCTCAAAACTAAAATATGCAAAAGCTTCTATATTACTTCTACCAATTCTGCCTCTTAATTGATATAATTGACTCAAACCCAATTTATCAGCATCTACAACAAACAATGTATTTGCATACGGAAGATCAACACCATTTTCTATTAGAACAGTGCTAATTAAAATTTGTGTTTTGCGAGAATACAAATCCATAATAGCCTTTTCTAAAACTTTTGGAGCCATTTGTCCATGAGCAAATCCAATTTCTACATCCGGCAAAAGTTTTTTTACATGAGCATAAAAATTTGTAATTGTTTCTACTTTATTATAAACAATTAAAACTTGACCTCCTCGCTCTATTTCCCTTTTACAAGCCTCAACTAAAAGAGCATCCGAATAATCAATAACAGTTGTGTTTATGTTTTTTCGTTCTTTTGGTGGAGTTGATAAGAAACTAACATCTCTTATACCGGTTAATGACATATAAAGCGTTCTTGGTATAGGAGTTGCCGACAAAGTTAAAACATTTAATGTACTTTTTAAATTTTTAAGCTTCTCTTTATCCTCAACACCAAACCGTTGTTCTTCGTCTAAAATAATAAGACCCAAATCCTTAAACTTAACGTCATCACTAAGCAATCTATGCGTGCCACAAATAAGATCTATTTTACCATCTTTTAAATCGCTTAAAATTTTGGTTTGTTCTTGCTTTGTTTTAAACCTGTTTATAACATCAACATTAACCATAAATTCTTTCATACGACTAAGTGCAGTATTGTAGTGCTGCTCACACAAGATTGTCGTAGGTGTAATTATTGCTACTTGTTTTCCTTCTTGAATGGTTTTATATGCGCTTACAAGCGCTACTTCAGTTTTACCAAAGCCAACGTCACCACAAACAAGTCTATCCATTATCTTTCCACTTTCCATATCCTGCTTAATGTCTTTTATTGCTGTTATTTGATCTTGTGTATATGGATGTTCAAAAGCATTTTCAAAAGCGGTTTGCAAATAACTATCTTTTGAATATTTATAACCTTTAGAGTTTAATCTTTGCGAATATACTTTTATTAAGTCAAAAGCCATTTCTTTAATAGAATTTTTAACTTTTTGCTTTACTTTAAAAAATTCTACACCGCCTATTTTGTTGCATTTTGGATTTGACTCTCCAACAAAAGCAGAAAGCATGTCTGCGTTTTCACAGGGCAAATATAAAACATCACCGTCTTTATATTCAACCACTATATAGTCTCTATTACAATTGGTCAATTTTAAATTTTTTATGCCCAAACACTTTCCAATACCATGAATTTGATGAACAACAAAATCACCTACCTTTGGCAAAAATTTTGGCTTTTCGCCATCTTCTCTAACAGCAGTTGCAAGCATAGTTTTGTTATTTAATGCTTGAGACCCCACAATCATAAATCTTTGCATTTCAAAGCTAGCAGATGTGTTAATAGCTTGTTTTAGCAAATATATTCCTTGATTTTGTGCCATTTCTATATTGTCAATTTGTGTATATGTTATATTTTCATCATCTAAAAACAACTTTAATTTGTTTAATGTTGTAGCAATTGAATATGATAAAACAACTGTCCACTTATTTTTTAAAAGGTCTTTTATATCTTGCATTAAATCAATAAATCTATTTTGATATTTTTGACAA
>JAFQOM010000135.1 GCA_017403205.1 Clostridia bacterium
GCCAAGCCAATATGCTCAATTGGCAAAGTTGGGCAACTGGTTGAAAAGTTGCGAAAGTTAAAAGAAACCATTTGACCACAAAATGTGTTTATTTCAAATATAGAACTTGGTTCTATATTTCCGTTCATAATATGTCTTGACAATTCTATTGTTTTATCTAAGTTAATTATGGTGTTGCTATATCTTTGCATTTTTTATCCTCTATTTTATCAAAATTTTGTATAATTTATTTTACAATATTATTGCCATAAATTCAAGAGTCAATTTTATAAAAAATAGAGGAGTTTTTATTTCCCCTCTATTTTAAATTAAGTTAAAAAAGTTTAAAATTATTCTTCCTTCATATAATAACTGCCTGAATGTTGCGTTGCAGGAAATCTTTGCCCTTTTTCAAGGTAGCAAGCACCTCCCATATGACCTTGTGCGTCATATGCACAATAATTTCCTGATTCTGGAGCAACTTCTCCTGGTTTCCATGATTTAGACATAAATTATCCCTCCTTGATGTAGTATGTGGGGTTTAAAAAATTATATTCAAAATTTTATAAAAAAAGATTAAAAGTCTTTTGTAAAAAGTTAAATTAGTGTTAAACTAAAAAAAACAAAAAAGGACAGACTATGACTAAAGATAATATTATAGTTGCTGTTGTTGGCCTATGCGGAGCCGGCAAATCAGAAGCAACGCAGGTTTTTATTGAAAATAATTTTAAAAAAGTATATTTTGGCGATGTAACTTTTGACGAAATGAAAAGACAAGGCCTTGAAGTTAATCCTCAAAACGAAAGAAAAGTTAGAGAGGCTTTAAGAGCAACTAGCGATATGGCTATATACGCAAAAAAAAGCGAACCAAAAATTAAAGAATTTTATGACAGTGGCGAAAACGTTGTTGTGGAAAGCTTATATTCTTGGAGCGAATACAAATATTTAAAAGAAATTTATAAAGACAAGTTTAAACTTCTTGCAATTGTTACCGACCGCGATTTAAGGGCAAAAAGATTAAAAAACAGAGAGTATAGACCTTTAACAGACGAAGAAGTAACAACAAGAGATTATACAGAAATTGAAAACATCGAAAAAGCAGGTCCAATTGCTATTGCAGACCACTTTATAGTTAACAATGATGAGCTTGGCAGCTTAAATAGCAAAGTTCAACAATATATTGACTTTTTGTTGGGCAACGTTTAACAACCCTTAAAAATCAGCAATTTTTTGTATTAAATTTTGGCTGATTTTTTTATTGATTTATTAGCAACAAATTAACATATAAAATTTCTATTTATAAGAAAAATAAATAAAAGTACCATTTTTTACTATTATAATTTTTATAGAACAAAAAAATAAACAACAATGTAATTTTTTATAACATTTAAAAGGACTAGTTTATTATGAGCTGTGACAAAATGTGCTTTGATAGCGAAAAATATTTAAACGAACAAGCAAAAAAAATTAAACAAAAATTAAAACAATTTGACAACAAATTATATGTAGAGTTTGGTGGAAAACTTTTTGATGACTATCACGCTAGTAGGGTTTTGCCTGGGTTTGACCCAAATATTCAAATTAAGTTGTTGGATAGTTTTAAATCTATGTGCGAAATTATTTTGGTTATCAGTGCACAAGATATAGAAAAAAACAAAATACGTGCTGATTTTGGTATAACTTATGACATGGAAGTATTGCGCTTAATAGATAATTTTAGAGAAAGAAAACTAAAAGTCAGTGCTGTTGTTATTACTCTGTTTAATGGTCAACCAGGGGCAATTTCATTTAAAAATAAATTAGAAGCTTTGGGGGAACGTGTTTATTGTCACTCTTATACCAAAGGCTACCCTACCGACATAGAAACTATAGTTAGCGAAGAGGGTTATGGCAAAAATGAATATATACAAACAACAAAGCCATTGGTTGTTATTACCGCCCCAGGTCCTGGCAGCGGAAAACTTGCAACTTGCCTATCCCAACTCTATCACGAATATAAAAAAGGTGTTAAAGCAGGTTATGCTAAGTTTGAAAAATTTCCCGTTTGGAATTTGCCACTAAAACACCCTGTTAATATTGCTTACGAAAGTGCAACAGCTGATTTGAAAGATATAAACTTAATTGACTCTTACCACTTTGAAGAATATGGCGAAATTGCAGTTAGTTATAATAGAGATTTAGAGGCCTTTCCGGTTGTGCGCAGCATTATTAAAAAGATTTCTGGTGATGACATTTATAAATCACCTACAGATATGGGTTTAAACTGTATTGCAGATTGTATTTTTGACGACGAAGTGGCAAAATATAGCGCAAAACAAGAAATTATTAGAAGATATTATAAAGCAAAAGTAGATATAAAGCGCGGCTTGGCACCAAAGCATTGTGAAGATCGCATCACATTGTTGATGAATGACCTAAAACTTGATAAATATGACAGACAATGCGTAAAATATGCTGAAGAAAAAGAGCAGCTATCTCAACAACCTAGCGTCTGTTTGCAACTAAAGGATGGAACTTTTGTTACAGGCAGACAAACAAAACTTTTAAGTGCTTGTGCGAGTGTTGTTTTAAATGCTTTAAAACAAATTTCTGGAATTGAAGATAGGTTTGAATTAATTTCAGAACAAGTTTTACAACCTATTGATAATTTAAAAAAGAACTTTTTAAATACACGTGATAGTGTTTTATCTTTAAAAGATGTTTTAATAGGCTTATCAATATCTGCAAACCTTAACCCTTTTGCAAAAGTTGCATATCAAAACATTTCAAAACTTCGTGGTTGTGAGGCTCACTCTACCCACATTTTAACGGCGTCCAATGAAGACACATTAAGAAACCTTGGTATAAATATAACTTGTGGCGACTTGTTTACTACAACAAATTTATTCAACACCTAATTCAGTTAATGAAGTTAAACCAATCAATTAAAATAAGCAGTGACATAGTATAATAACTTTTTGTAAAACATAAAATATTTATTATGCTAAACAATTTTTCTATTAATAAAAAAAAGTTAAAAGCAAAAGCAATTATAAAAATTGTAAGCATTTTTTGTATTGTTTTTGCTTTTATTTTTGGGTTTTATTTTTGGTTTAAA
>JAFQOM010000014.1 GCA_017403205.1 Clostridia bacterium
AATGTTATTGGAATTATAATAATATGGTTGTTTTATGTCAATGTACAAGTTTAACAAAAAATAAAACAATAAAAAAAGAGTATTACTATTGTAAAACTCTTTTTTACTTTTAATTAATTTTTTTGATTATTTCAAAGTTAATCTTTCTATCGCTTAATATACAATTTACAAGTTTAACTTCCACTTTTTCGCCAATTCTATAAAAATGATTTTTGCTTTTTAAAGTTAAAGTATTTTCGTCATAATCATAAAAATCATCTTTTAACGATGAAACACTTACAAACCCCTCACATGTATTATCAAGCTCTACAAAAAAACCTCTCGCATTTAATCCGCTAATAATGCCCTCAAATTTTTCACCCACAAATTGAGACATGTATTCGCATTTTTTATAATCTGTAATAGCTCTTTCTACATCTTCTGCATTTTTTTCCATATCACTTGATTTTTCACAAGCTTTTTTAACAAAACCAAGCATCTTAGGTGATGTTATTGCAGATTTATTATTTCTTAAATATTCTTTTATAATCCTGTGAATACACAAATCTGGATAACGCCTGATAGGCGAAGTAAAATGACAATAAAATGTAAGAGCCATGCCAAAGTGACCTAAATTCGTTTCAAAATATTTTGCCTTTTTTAACGACCTTAACATAACCATATTAACAACACTTTTATATGGCAAATTTTCAACTTTGTTTAAAATTAGTTGTAAATCTCTAGGCTCAACATCTTTTTTCTCGGCCTTAAACTCAATACCTAACGAAGATAGAAAGTTAATAAATGCAGTCATTTTTTCACTATCCGGTTTTTCGTGCACACGGTAAGCAAACGGTATTTTTAATTCACAAAACTTTTTCGCAACAACTTCATTTGTAACAACCATAAAAGTTTCTATTATTTTTGTTGCTTTTGTGGTAACACGTTTTTCAACATCAACAGGCTTTCCATTTTCGTCAACAATAACTTTTCCTTCTGGCAAATCAAAATTAAGGGAACCACAAGACAAGCGTCTTTTATCTAAAATTTCTGATAGTTCTAACATTAAAAATAATTTATCTTTAACTTCACTTAATCTTTGTTGTGTGTTTTTATCACCTTCCAAAACTTCTAAAACTTCATCATAGTTAAGCCTAAATTTACTGTTAATAATACTTTCACAAATTTCGCTTTCTATTACATTTCCTGTTTTATCTATTTTCATAAAAACACTTAATGCAAGTCTATCAACGTTAGGGTTTAACGAACAAATTCCATTAGAAAGCTCCTTTGGAAGCATCGGTATAACTTGATCAAGAAAATATATACTTGTGCCTCTTTCAAAAGCAGAAACATCTAAAACACTATCTTTTTTTACATATTCACCAACATCCGCAATGTGAACACCTAAAAGATAAGTACCATCTTTATTTAGCTCTAAGGAAATTGCATCGTCTAAATCTTTCGCATCTGCCCCGTCAATGGTAAATGTAAACAAATCAGTTAAATCACGCCTGTTTGCATATTTTGATTTGTCAATTTCTTGTGGTATTTTTTTTGCCTCTTCTATTACATCTTGGCTAAAATGTTCTATAACTTTATATTGTCTCAATAAACATTTTATATCTGTTCCCTTTTCGTTTGGATTGCCAATAACCTCAATAATCTTTCCAACCGGGTTTCCACTTTTATAACTAATAATATCAACAACAACTTTATCGCCGTCTTTTGCTCCATTAATATTTGCAACGTCAATAAAAATATCTCTGTCAAATTTCTTTTTGTCAGGTTTAACATAACCATAACTTTTAATGCGTTCAAAAGCACCTACAATATTATCTTCATTTCTAGCAATAATTTTTAAAATTTTGCCCTCTCTTTTTTTACCGGAGATTTCTTTTGACAAAATCTTAACCAAAACTATATCGCCATCATAACTGTTTAGGGCATTTTTTCTTCCTACATAAATATCACCTTGTTCATTTAAAACAAAGCTAAATCCTTGACCAGAATAACTAACCTTACCCTTAACTAAACCAAGATTTTTGCTTGAAGCATATTTGTGTTTAGTAAACTCATAAATATCACCATCTTGTTCAAGCTGCTTTAAACAAAGCAATACATCTTCATAATTTGCTTTAATCATACCCGACAAAAATCTTGCAAGCTTATCTATACCTTTATGATTAATAAATTTTTCATCCAAAATATTTAAAATATTATTTTTTAATTCTTCCATATTAAAATTTTATATCAATAAAAAATTAATGTCAAAGAATTTAAAAATACTTATTTTATATAAAATAAAAAAAAGAACCTAACAATAGTTAAGTCCATTTTTGTTTTTTAATTAGGCTGCAGGTGCCCACAAACTACCTGGATAAATTTCTGTTAAAACAAAGAAAACAACAATAGCAACCGCTACAAAGATCGATAAAATCAATGTGGCTTTTTTAAGTCTACCATCTTTTGTTGCGCCTTTATTTTGAGAATAATAAGTATCCTTAATACCTGTAATAACATTGCCACCACTTTCATTATCCGTTTGTTGCATTAAAACTACAACAATAAGACCGATACATGCTAAAACAATTAAAATAAGCAATA
>JAFQOM010000136.1 GCA_017403205.1 Clostridia bacterium
TAAAAGAATTATCTGTAAAAAACAATCAAATTATTTGTGGTTCTGGAGTTGGAATTTTTAAACTTAATCAAGCTGCTATAGAAAACGGTCTTTCTGGGTTAGAGTGGAGTTATGGCATACCTGGTAGTGTGGGTGGTGCAATAAAGATGAACGCTGGTAGTTTTGGCGGAGAGATTAAGGATGTTGTTAAATGTGTTTTTTATACTGATGGCAAAAAAATTTATAAAAGAGGGGGTTTCTCTTAAATTTGCTTATAGGCAAAGTTATTTTAGCGATAACAATTTTGTTATATTAAAGGCAATTTTTAACTTAAAAAACAGCGAAAAATGTGCCGTTGAAAACAAATGTATTGAATATTACTCAAAAAGAAAATCTCTTCAACCTTATTCGCTACCAAGTGCAGGAAGTATTTTTAAAAGGCCAGAAGAAGGGGGATTTGCGCCTATTTATATTGAAAAGTGCGGTTTAAAAGGAAAAGTTGTTGGTGGGGCTGAAATAAGTAAAAAACACTGCGGATTTATTGTTAATCCACAATCTAATGCAAAATTTAATGATGTTTTTAAATTAATTAATAAAATTAAAAAGACAGTTTCAAAAAAATTTGATATAATGCTTAAAGAGGAAATAATTATACTAAAGTGAGTTTTTATATGGAATTTTTTGGAGATTATCATACACACACGGTTAATAGTAGAAAAGCATTTTTACCTTATTATCATGCAAAAGGAACACTAGAAGACAATGTTTCATATGCAAAAAAAATAGGGTTGCAAGAAATTGCCATTGCAGATCATGGCTTTAATCATAAATTTTTTTCTTGTTCTAGAAAAAAAAGAGAACAAACAAAGGCCGAGATTGAAAGGTTATCTCAAAAATATAATATTAAAGTATATTTTGGCGTAGAAGCTAACTTTATTTCTACAGACGGAACGATAGATATTATTGATGATGATTTAAAGTACTTAGATATTGTGTTATGTGGATTTCACAAAACTGTTAAAACTAAGACGATTAAAGACAAATTTTTATTACTTTTTTCTAATATTTTTAGTTCAAAAAAAATTAACAAAAAATTATATGATAGAAATACAAATATGGTTTTGTCTGCGCTTGATAAATATAATATTGACATTTTAACACATCTGAATAGTAAAATGAAATGTGATGTTGTAAAGATAGCAAAAAAATGCGCAGAAAAGGGAACTTACATTGAATTAAATGAAAAGCATTGCGATTTTACAAAAAAAGAAGTAGAAGAAATGTTAAAGACAGAAGTGATGTTTATAGTTGACTCAGATGCTCATAGGCCAGAAAAAATAGGAAGCTTTTTGGAAATAAAAAAATTGATTAAAAACTATGCCATACCTGAAGATAGGATAGCAAACTTAAATAAAAAGCCTGTATTTTTAAATCAAAATTTAAAACAAAATAATTTATTAAAATCTATATAAACTATATAGATTTTATTTTTTTTATGTTATAATATTATTGTTTATACTTTAAAAAGCTGTTTTAAAACAAAAGAAGGAGGATAGAGATGTCTTTTGCTCATTTAGTAAAATCTGAAGTTTTAGATAACGCAATTCAAGGCGAGTGCTGCAAGCTTGCTTTTTTATCAAGCGTTATTCACTCATGTGGCGAGCTTACTAAGAGTGGCAAGGATTTTTATCTTGAACTTAAAACAGATATGGAAAAGATATACCCAATAATTAACGATTGTTTAAAAACTTTGTATGGAGAGTATGCAGAAGTTAAATTGGATGATGATGCTAATATTAACAAATCCGTTAGATATGTTATAAGCTTGCCAAAAACAATTACAGACAGAATTATGTTTGATTGTGGTATTGCAAAGGTTGGTATTAATAACGAATTTGCATTAATAACAGGTATAGATGAGCATATTATAGAAAATGATTGTTGCGCTAAGACATACATAAAAGGTGTTTTTGCCGCATCTTCAACATCAAACATTATAGTTAATAGTGAAAGAATTGATAGTTCAAGAAAGTTTAGTGGTTATCATTGGGAATTTGTTTTTACTAGCGAAGATTTTTGCGATGACTTTTCATCATTGCTTTTTGCACAAGGCATAGCAAACAAAAAAAGTAAACGAAAAAATTTGTTTGTATTGTATATAAAAGAAGCTGAGGTTGTTAGTGACTTGTTTGCTATTGTAGGGGCAGTTAAAGGGCTTTTAACTTTGCAAAATGAAATGGCATTAAGAGAAGTTAGAAATAACATAAATAGACAAAACAACTGTATGAACGCTAATATTACAAAAACCGTAAATGCAAGTTTAAAGCAAATTAAGGCTATAAATAAAATTCAACAAACAATTGGGTTTGAAAAGCTTCCACAAAATTTAAGAGAATTATGCTTATTAAGATTATCTAATCCAGAGGAAAGTTTGGATAATTTAACAAAATTGATGTCTACAAATATAACAAAAAGCGGTATTAATCATCAATTTAGAAGAATTATAAAAATAGCAGATAAGATAGAAAAAAAAGAACAAGAAGATAATAACTTACAAAAGGAAAATAACTAAACCATGAAAGATTTTGTTCATTTACATGTTCATACAGAATATAGTTTATTAGATGGTTGTGCAAAAACAGATAGGCTTATAAAAAAAGTTAAAGAAAATGGTGGTAAAGCTGTTGCTATGACAGATCATGGAACGATGGCAGGTGCACTTCATTTTTTTGCAGAGTGTTATAAAAATGACATAAAACCTATTATTGGTTGTGAGTTTTATGTAGCTTATGATAGAACATATAAACAAGGCAAACCAGATAATGCACATTTAATTTTGCTAGCAAAAAATAACGAGGGATATAAAAACTTGTTAAAACTTAACGCCATTGCTTGCAAAGAAGGTTTTTATTATAAACCAAGGATAGACTATTCTGTTTTAGAAAAGCACTCTAAAGGTCTTATATGTTTAAGTGCATGTTTGGCCGGGCATATACCAACACTTTTGTTAAATAGGCGCTTTGATGAAGCTTATGAACTTGGCTTAAAGTTAAAATCTATGTTTGATGAGGGTGATTTTTATATAGAGCTTCAAAATCACAATTTACCAGAACAAATAGAAATTTTAGAGCCATTAAATCAACTAGCAAAAAAGTTGGGTGTAAAAACGGTTGCCACAAACGATGCTCATTATATAGATAAAGAAGATGCTGAAATGCAAGGCACTTTGATGTGTATTCAAATGGGCAAGTTTTTAGATGAAACAGATAGATTAAAGTTTTCTACAGACGAATTTTATGTAAAAACTCGTGAAGAAATGGAAGAGGTTTTAGGTGCTTATCCAGAAGCGCTTGACACAACAAAAGAAATTGCTGATAAATGCTTTGTTACGATAAAGGCAAAATCTCATAAATTTGTTCCTAATATTCCTGACAACTGTTCTTTACGTGATAACGAAAACTTTATTCCAAAATATCAGCCAGAAGGAATGACTTCTTTTGAATTTTTACAAAAACTTTGTTATGACGGTTTAAAGGAAAGATATTCAGTTATCACACCAGAAATTCAAGAAAGAGCAGATTATGAACTTTCCATTATTAAGGAACAAGGCTTTGTTGAATATTTCTTGGTTGTTTGGGATTATATCAACTATGCACGACAAAACGGAATACCGGTAGGACCCGGTAGAGGTAGTGGTGCGGGTAGTATTGTTGCTTATACATCAGGTATAACAAGAGTAGACCCAATTAAATATAGTTTGCTTTTTGAAAGATTTATTCACAGAGAAAGAGTTTCAATGCCTGACTTTGACGTTGACTTTTGTTACGATAGAAGAAACGAAGTTATTGAATATGCAAAACGTAAATATGGTGTGGATAACGTTGCTTATATAGGAACTTTTGGAACTATGGCAGCAAAAAACGCTATTAGAGACGTTGGTCGCGTATTAAGATATCCATTGGCAGAAGTTAATAAAATTTGCAAGGAAATCCCAGCCAAACTTCCAGATGGAATAAAAAAACCTCCGGTTTTAAAATATTATTTTGGCACAACAGGCAAGGCTGAAAATGACAAGTATATTATACCTTCTCTTAAAAAGATGTATGATGAAGATGATAGGGTTAAACGTGTTGTAAACATGAGTATTAAGCTAGAGGGTATGCCAAGGCAAACTTCAACACATGCGTGTGGAATTTTGATTGCTCCAGAACCAGTTGACAACTTTGTGCCTTTGGCAAGAAATGGTGAGGAAATTGCCACGCAATATTCTATGATTGAGTTGGAAGATTTAGGTCTTCTTAAAATGGACTTTTTGGGTCTTAGAACTTTAACAGATATTGATAAAACACTTAAACTTATAAAAAGAATTCATAATGTAGATATAGATTTTTACAACATGGATTATAATGATCAAAATGTTTTTAGGCTTATATCCTCTGGTAACACAGATGCTGTTTTTCAACTTGAAAGTGGCGGTATGAAGTCATTTATGAAAAAACTTAAGCCAGACAATCTTGAAGATATTATCGCGGGTATTTCTTTGTATAGGCCAGGTCCTATGAAATATATTGATAAGTATGTGGAAAACAAGCACAACCCATCAAATATTGCATATGATCATGATCTTTTAAAACCTATTTTAGAAGCCACATACGGCATTATTGTTTATCAAGAACAAGTTATGCAGATTGTTCAAGCTATGGCAGGATACACCCTTGGTCAAGCCGATATGGTTAGACGTATTATGGGTAAGAAAAAAGTTGAAAAAATGGCCGAAGAAAAAGAAAAATTTATTTTTGGATGGAAGGATCCAAAAGGGGAGAAAAGTATTGATGGCGCATTAAAAAGAGGCGTAGACGAACAAATTGCAAGAAAAGTTTTTGCAGATATGGAAGACTTTGCAAAATATGCGTTTAATAAATCTCACGCTGCAGCATATGCATACTTATCTTATCAAACCGCATATTTAAAATGCTATTATCCTGTAGAGTTTCTAGTTGCAGTTTTAAATAATAGAATTACAAATATAGACGAAATTAAAAAATATATTATATATGCAAAACAACAAAATATAGAAGTTTTACCTCCAGATGTTAATAAAAGCGAACCTTATTTTAGTGTAGAAAACAATAAGATTAGATTTGGCTTGGCAGCACTTAAAAATGTTGGCATTAATGTAATGGAAGAAATTTATCAAAACAGAATTAACCATGGTGATTATAAAGATTTTTATGACTTTGTAGAGCGTGTTCAAGCTTGTGGGGCAAACAAAAGATGTATGGAAAGCTTGATATTAAGTGGTGCAATGGATTGTTTTGGTCATACTAGGTCACAACTTATGAGTGTATATGAATCTGTTTTAGACACAGTTAATAAAGATCAAAAACATAAAGCTAGTGGTCAATTTAGTTTGTTTGATGATGCTAGTTTAGCTTCAACAGATAAAAACTATGTAAAAATGCCAAACATAAAAGAATATGCAAAACAAGTAAAACTTAAATTTGAAAAACAAGTTTTAGGCTTATATTTGTCAGGCCATCCTCTTGATAATTATATTGATGAATTTAATACATTTACATTTAATTCTTCTATGGCGGAAACCGCTGAAGAGGGAGTGGCAGAAGAAGGCGGAGAAGAAGTGTTTGAAGAGTCTGTTAACCATGAAGAAAATGAACGTCAAATAAAAAATGACGATGTTGTAATATGTGGCGGAAGTGTAACAGAAGTTAAGAAGATATTTACTAAAGTTGGCAACAAAGAAATGGCAATCGTTCAAATAGAAGATTTATTTGGAACATTTGATGTTATGATTGTGCCAAAAATTTATGAAAGATTTAAAAGTGTTTTAGTAGAGGATAATTTAATAAAAATTAAAGGAAAGGTTTCTATTAAAGATGACGGCAGAGTGATGATTATTGTTGAGAATATGGCTGTGATGTCAAATCAAGAAGAATCCACAGCAGAGAATTCTTATGAGGAAGAACATCAACAAACATTTAAAACTTTGTATTTAAGGTATGATACTACTGATTCTATCAAACACCAAAGTGTTATGTCTACTATAAAAAGTTATCCTGGATATAATGTAGTAATTATAAAATGTAGCGGAACAAATAAAACCTTTAAATTATCGTTTAAAACAAATGCAAACAATCATTTATTAAATGAATTAGAAGGAATTATTTATCAAGAAAACATTAAACTTATTTAGTAGATTGATTATATAATTTGTGATATTATATTTTGTAAGATATTATTTTTTAGTAAAAAGGGATTAAAAATGGAAGTTAAAAATATTGCAATATTAACCAGTGGTGGAGATTGTCAAGGTATGAATGCAACTATCAATATAGTTGTTAGAATTGCCAATCAAAACAATCTTAAAGTTTACGGTGTTGTACAAGGTTATAAGGGATTGTATGAAGACAATTTTATATTGTTAAATGACGAAGCTGTAGAAAATATTTCATCATTGGGCGGCACTGTTTTGAAAACTGCAAGATTTCCTAAATTTAAAGAAGATTTTGTTGTAGAAAAAGCGGTAGAAAATTTAAAAAGACATTTTATTGATGCTTTAATTATAATTGGTGGGGATGGCTCTTTTAGAGGGGCAGCCAAACTTGCAGATCTTGGTGTGAATGTTATAGCTATTCCTGCTACAATAGATAATGACTTAAGATATACAGATAAATGTTTGGGCTTTGATACGGCCGTTAATAATGCCACAAATTATATAGAAAATGTTAAACAAACAATGTCAGCTTTAAATAGAGGTGTTATATTTGAAGTTATGGGCAGATATTGCGGAGATATCGCGTTGTATTGTGCATCTGCAACAGCGTGTGATGTTATTGCTGTTCCAGAAAAACCAATTACAGAGGAAGAACTTTTAGAAAAAATTAAACAAAAAGTTGAAAGTAGCAAAAAAGCCCCAATTGTAGTTGTTGCTGAAAAGATGTTTGACGTTGAAAGACTAACAAAAATTTTAAATGAACAAACTAATATAGAATTTAAATGTTCTCAAGTTGGATATATTCAAAGAGGTGGCGCACCTTCTGTTGGGGATAGAACACTTGCAATGCAATTTGGTGTTAGAGCCGTGGAACTTTTGTTAAAAGGCATTTTTAACAAAGCTCTTGGTATTAGAGGAAATCAAATTTTTGAAACATCATTAACAGAATCTTTGCATAGTGATTATAATTATAATTATGAATTGCTAAACTTGTTCTATTTGCTAAACAAGTAGTATATGATTAACTAAGTAAAAAAAAAGAAGCATCAAACATTAATAGTTTGATGCTTCTTCTATTATAAATTTATCAAAATTAACTTCTTCAGGAAAATCTTGTGGGAAAAACACTGCGTTGTTGAAAGTTAAATAGTGATAAATGTGTTTTGATAAGATTACAGGTGTTGCAATGTCTAGTGCAGAGCAAATTTCTGCAATATATTCATAAAAATCATCTGGATTAAAAGATGTAAATTTTTCAAAAATTGTATCTTTAAGTATTTTTTCTTCACTTGTTATTTTTGCCCAAATCCTTATCATTGTTAATTTATCCTCAAATTATTATTTATTAAATAGATAATAAACAAAAAAAACAAATTTATCAAACAAATTTTAAATTTTTGTATTAAATAAATTTTTCTTGACATAAAATAATATAATTATTATAATCATTGTGCAAACTTAAAAAATAATAATGGGTTTTAAGATTGCTTTAAACAGTGATTTTAAAAAAGTTGTATTACTATTGAGGTAATACATATTTTTTTAACTATAATTGCAAGGAGGCTTATGTTTATGGAAAATGAAATATATTTAACAAAAGAAGGGTATAAAGCTTTAGAACAAAAACTTGATTATCTTAAAACGGTTAAGAGGGAAGAGGTTTCTAAAAAAATTGGTGTTGCAAGAGAGTTTGGAGATTTAAGCGAAAACGCAGAATATGATGCAGCAAAAGAAGAACAAGCTCAAGTGGAAGCAGAGATTGTTGAAATTGAAAACAAATTGCGTTTTGGTAAAATTATTAACCAAAAGAAAATTGATACAAGCAAAGTTAATGCAGGTTGCACTGTTACTCTTTTAGATTTAGATTTTGATGATAAATTTGAATATAAAATTGTTGGATCAACAGAAAGTGACCCATCAAAAGGCTTGATTTCAAACGAAAGTCCTGTAGGGCAAGCGCTTTTGGGTAAAAAGAAAGGCGAAATAGTTCAAATTGTATTGCCACAAAACAACAATGTTACAATTAAATTAAAAATACTAGAAATTAAAGCTTAATTTCATTAAAGGCCTTGACAATTAATAGTCGGGCTTTTTTTCTTGTATTTGTTGGTAATTTGTGCTAATATTTTTATGTTATGATATCTTTTGAAAAAAGCATTTTAAGGAACAATCAGTTTACATCGCTTTGCAATGAACAACAAAATTGCAATTCTTTTTTGTTTGAAAGTTCTGATAATGTTTTTTTAGAAAACTTTGCTTTTTGCTTTGCTAAGTTTTTAATGTGCAAAGGGGAAAAACAACCATGTAATACTTGTATTGATTGTCAAAAAGTAAGTTTATTATCTCATGCTGATGTGACTATTTACCCAAAGTCAAATAAAAGTATATTGGTTGAGGATGTTAAAGATTTAATACAAAATATTAATTTAACACCAATAGAAGGTGATAAAAAAATTTTTATTTTTAAAAACTTTTCAACTGCAAATGTTCAATCACAAAATAAACTTTTAAAAATTTTGGAAGAGCCGCCAAAAAATGCTTATATAATTTTGTGTGTATCTAACATAAATAAGGTTTTGCCAACCGTTTTATCAAGATGCAAAAAGTACAGGCTTTTGCCTTTAACTGATGATCAAATGATTGAGTATTTGTCTGCAACACAAATAGATAGTAAAAATTTTAAAACTATTCTTGATTTTGCTGGCGGATCATTAGAAAAAGCATTGAGCTTTAATGATGACAGTTGTTTTATACTTGCATTTGATGCATGCATGGATGCGTTAATAAACATGAAAGATAGTAAAACTATGTTAAAATATAGCGTGCCATTTTCAAAGGATAGAAAAATTTTTGAATGTGCTTTAGACATTTTTGAGATTTTATTTAGAGACATGTTAATGATTAGGTTTTCTAAACAAAATTTAGTAAAAAACAAAAATCTTATCTCACAAATTAGTGCTTTAGCTCTATCTTTTGATGCGGATGCAATAGATAAAATTATTAAAAGATTGTATTTTATTAAACAGCAAATGTTATTTAATTGTAATTATGTATTTCTTGTGGATAACTTGTTGTTATATATTTTGGAGGTTAAATTTTTATGCAACAAAAAGTAAGTGTTAGGTTTAAAATTAACCCTAAGTTGTATGATTTTGTTTGTGAATTTGAAGTAAAAAAAGGTGATCATGTTGTTGTAGAAACTTCTATGGGATTGGCTATAGCCATTGTAGAACATGTAGAAGAATATAAAACAGAAAACAATTTGTTAAAAAAAGTTATAAGAGTTGCAACAAAAAAAGATTTTGCTCAACATGAAAAAAATTTAGAAAAAGAAAAAGAGGCTTTACAACAAACAAAAGCTCTTGCTGAAAAATTCAAATTAGATATGAATGTTGTTAATGCTGAATATACCTTTGATGGTTCTAAGGTTGTTGTTGACTTTATTTCGGAAGAAAGAGTTGACTTTAGGGATTTAGTAAAAGAATTAGCATCAAAGTTAAAGGCGAGAATAGAATTAAGGCAAATAGGTATAAGAGATCAAGCTAAAATGGTGGGGGGTATAGGAATTTGTGGTAGAGTATGTTGTTGCGCCTCACACTTAAAAGATTTTGAAAAAGTATCTATAAAAATGGCTAAAGTTCAAGGGTTGGCATTAAATCCAACAAAAATTTCTGGTTCATGTGGCAGATTGATGTGTTGCTTGGAATATGAAAATGAATATTACAACGATGTTTATCCTCGTTTACCTAAAATAAACAGTGAGGTTTTAACAAAAGAGGGCAAGGGAACTGTTATATCTACAAATGCACTAACACAACTTGTTTCTGTTAGAATTGAAGCAAAAGATGGTGGAGTTTCTATTAAAGATTTTAAAATAGATGATGTAAAAAAGATTGCGGTAGAAAACAATCAACAGAAAAAGCAAGAAAAGAAAAATTAGTAAAAATAAAATTTAGTTTGAGGTAGATAAAATTGGCCGGTAAAGATAATTTTTTAAA
>JAFQOM010000137.1 GCA_017403205.1 Clostridia bacterium
CTTATTTTAGCATATATTGTCGTTTATTCCAAACGAAATGAGCCATTAAAAAATTTTTTTTTAAATTTTAAAACTGGACAGAGTGTTGTCTATTTTTAAGGATTATCATACAATCATTAAAACATATGTTTGATTATTAAACAAAAAAATTTTTTAAACTTTTTGTCAAAAAAGTGTCAGTATTGAGCAACAAATCAATTTTTTTGTAATACAATCAAGACATACAAACAAACCAACGAAAAAATTATAAAGGGAGAAATATATTAATGAAAATCACAAACGAGCAAAATAATTCAGCAAAAAAAGTAGAGGCAAACAACTCTGCTTTAAAAAATGCAAAAAACAATAAAAAACGCAAAAAATGTGAAAATAATTGTAATATTTGCTCCAATTTGACCAAAATTACACATATTTCAAAACAAAAGCACGACAATTCACTTTTAGACGAAGCATATAAAACCGATTTGGTTATATGCATAAAAACCCTACTTGAAGTCTACAAAAGTCTTCCAAATATTATAAACATCATTGATAAAATCATTGAAAAAAAGGCATCAATTCTTTCAACTTCTAATATTTATGGAAACTCGTACCTAGCAACATATAATGACATAGATAAAGTAATCAACATGGGTGATAGAAAAAATAAACTTTTAAATATTTATGTTATTATTGAAAAACTACTTGACAGTCTTGAAGATAAAGACAGAAAAATAGCGGTTTTAAAATTTGTTCAAAAAAACACCACTGAGGAAATTGCTAAGGACATCGGAGCAACAGAGAGAACAGTTTTTAGAAGAGCACTAAGAATAATAGAAAAACTCTCTATCTACGCATTAAAAAATAATTGGTCAACAACCTTTATAAAAAACCAAATTGGAAACGAACCATGGATTCAAGAAATTTATAATAAAAAGAAAAACGATGAATCATCAGCAAAATCTAAAAAAGTTTTAAACAATTAAGCAATAAGTAATTATTAAAGATAACATTACAAAAAGGAAAAATATATAAATCAACTTTGCGCGGGCAAACTACAATAAATCTTCATCATCAATAATTTCGTAAATTGGGAAACTTGGCACACTTTCATCTATTTCTTCTATCTTAGTATAACTTTTCACAGCACCATTTTTCTTTGATAGAGAAGTGCCAGACAAATCTTCAATTTTTTTAAATCTTTTTTCAAACCGAATATCATTTACGTCTTTACTATCTTTAATTTTTTTAGACCTTTTCACATGAGACACTTCACCATCATTATCAAAATCTTCCTTTAAGTTCTCACTTGAAAATCTCCTTTTGTTTTGAAGCAACAACAAAACAAAAACCAACACTATTGGCAAGCAAATTAATATAATCAAAATGGTCTTAATTGTGGCATTAATTGAAACTTCTTTATTTTCTTCCTTTTTTACATCAACATCATTTGAACCACCTTCAACATTCGAAATTATTGTTGATAAGTTTTTGGTTTTTTCACTATAAACATACCCCTCATATACACTGGTTGGATCACTATCAGGTGAATAAAAACAGTAGTACCAAATATTAGACACCCCACCGGTTGGAATATCACCTTTAATTGATGCAATATATTCAATATTTTTCTTACCAGCAGGCAACAATGTTTTTATATTTTCATTATTAGTAGCAGAGGGTGATGAGCGAAGTTGCGTTCCTACATC
>JAFQOM010000138.1 GCA_017403205.1 Clostridia bacterium
AGATTTCTACACTTTTTTATTGTTAATTAATTTGTGAATTTTAAAGTTGTCTTATTAAAATTAATTGATGTTGAAGCAACTTTGGTTTTATTGTTGTAAATGTCAACATTAATAGGTGTAAGGTTGTTATTGCTTATTGGTTTTTCGACGTCGGTTTCTTGAAGTATGATAAACTTGTCGATATTTGATGCAATATTTGTGTCAAAGAAAATATTTTCTGGGGTCGCTACTGAGTTAAGTCTTGGGATTTGAGATGTGATTATAATTGGCAATTTGGTTTCTTTTGCTGTGTCTTTTAATGTGGTGACGATTTCGCAAAGTTCTTCTTGGTGAGTGTTATGTTTTTTTGAACCGACCATAAGTTGAAGATAATCAATAACAACAAAATCTATTTTATTAAACTTTGCTAGTTTTTTAATTGTTTGAGAAAGTTGATTGATTGGGGTTGAGGTTGCTTCTTCGATAATTAATTTTTCTTCAAAAAGCCAATTAATTATTCCAGAACAAGGAAGGTAATCCTCATCAAATACAGGCTTTGTGTTCATGAAAAAAGCATCAAATTTTGCGGTCAACTCTGGTTCTCCTGCATCAAAAGAAACGAGCAAGCATTGTTTATCATCTGGCCTGTCAAGGTTGTTAAAAATTAGAGATAGCGCGAGTGCTGTTTTCCCGATTGCTGGTCTTCCGCAAATGGCGATAAGTTCACCGTTGTTTATAGAAAGGTTTTTGTCTAAATTGTAGATATTAAAAATTATATTGTTTTTCATACAAATCTCCTTTTGAGTTTATAATTGACTTATGTCTTAAAAGTATTATATAATAGGTTATGTACAAAAAAAAGGATTTTTAGGGGGTAAAGTAAAATTTATGGCAAATCCTAGAACAATTATTAAAGAAAAACATAATAAAAACCAAGAACAACTAGAAGTTGCTATTATGAAACTTTTAGCATATGATGGTTTTCAACCGGTTATTTATAAAGGTGAAAAAGTCTATAAAAAAGGCGATGGGGTTTGGACCGCAGAAGAGTTTATAAAAACCGAGTATAGTGGCGATGAAATCACAATTAGTGGTTGGGTTTTATTTTATGGAAAGGAACAAGAGTTAAAGGGGTTTGCTGGTTGTATTCCTAAAAAGGCTTGTCGTAAATCAATAGAAAAGATTCTTGCGGTGGTGAAAGGATAATGAGAGGAACAATTGTTATACTAGGGGCAACTGGCGGTATAGGTGAGTCTATTGCTTATAAATTTGCCGAAGAGCCATGCAATATTGTTGTTGGCTATAATAAAAATAAAAAGAAAGCAAAAGAAATTGTTGATAATATTAATAAAAAGAAGGCAAATGCTCTGGCTATGCCTATTGATATGAGTTCTTGTCTATCAATAAAAAGGGCTATTAATGAAATAGTTTCGATTTTTGGAAATATAGAAGTTTTAGTTTGTGCTCATGGGGTTGCAGATTATAATATACTTATTGATGATAAAGAAGAGAATATTAGTGAAGTTTTAAACGTAAATTTGCTTGGGACTATATATGCAAACAAATATGTTGCAGAACATATGATAAAAAATCAATTTGGTAAAATTGTTAATATCTCTTCAATCTGGGGAGAAATTGGTGGAAGTGGCGAATCTGTTTATAGTGCTAGTAAGGCAGGAGTTATTGGTTTTTCAAAGGCTCTTGCAAAGGAACTTGGTAGATCAAATATAAATGTTAATGTCGTTTCGCCTGGGGTTATCAATACTGGTATGTGTAAAAGTGTTGATGAAGCAGTAATGGCTGATTTGGCAGAACAAACTGCTCTTGGCAGGCTTGGTGTTGCTCGTGAGGTTGCAAATGCTGTGTACTTTTTATCGAGTGAAGAAGCAAGTTACATTACAGGCGCTGTTGTGGATGTTAATGGCGGTTTTTAAAAGGGGAATTTATGGTAAGAGTTGCTACAAAAAAAGATATAGAAACAATATCTAAAATGGCGATAAACGTTTTTACTAATTCAAAAGAACAAGAATTAAAGGCTGAGTTTGAAAACCTTTTAAAAGACAAAAATGTGTGCTTGATTGTGAAAGAAGAGAAAAATCAAATTGTTGGTTTTGCTCAGGTGGGGCTTAGGTTTGATTATGTTGAGGGTTGTGAAACATCACCGGTTGGATATCTTGAAGGGATTTTTGTTATGCCTCCATATCGAAATAAAGGGTATGCAAAAGAACTAATTAAGCATGCTGAAAGTTGGGCAAAAGAAAAGGGTTGTAGTGAATTTGCTAGTGACTGCGAACTTGAAAATTTGGAAAGTTTGGCATTTCATTTAAGTATTGGGTTTGCGGAACAAAATCGAATTATTTGCTTTAAAAAAAATATTTAGAAAAAGACCTATGGGTAACACCTTAGGTCTTTTTATTTAACAAAAATTATAAAAGAAGCATAATATGCCATGTAGATAAAGAGGTGGGTTATGTGTAAGTTTATAGTTTGTAATAATGAGATTTTAGACAATTTAAAAGAAGTGAAAAATAATGTCAATAAAAACACTTTAATCTGTGCGGTTGTAAAGGCTGACGCTTATGGTTTTGGCCTTTCTAAAATGTGTAAACTTTTAAGCAGTAGAGTTGATTATTTTGCAGTTGCAAGATTAAGTGAATTTTTAAAATACAAAGAATTAAAAATTGAAAAGCCTTGTCTTATTTTATCGCCTCTTCAAGAGACTGAAATTGCTATTGCTGTGAAGAGAGGGGCAGAGGTTACAATTGACTCTTTTGAAAGTTTAGAGTATTTAATACAAGTTTGTAACAAGAATAATATAAAAGCAAAGGTTCACCTAAAAATTGATACTGGTATGAATAGATTTGGTATAAAAAGTGTTGAAAAATTGCAAAAAATACTGCAAAAAATCAAAGAAAATGCGGTAATTGAACTAGTTGGGTGTTATTCTCACTTGTTTTGTGCTGAAAAAACGCAAAATAACAAAAAACAAAATGAAATATTTAAAAGATATAAAGAAATAGTGCTTTCTTATGGTTTTTGCCCTGTTTTTCATATGTCAAATTCGTTGGGGTTAAATGACAAATCTCTAACTTATGACATGGTTAGAGTTGGCTACTCTTTATACACAAAAAAACAAAATAGTGAACATAAATTTGTGTGTGAAGTGGCTCTTGTAAAGAAGGTTTTTAAGGGGGAAACTGTTGGGTATTCAAAAACGTTTAAAGCAAAAAAAGATATGATTATAGCAGTGTGTAATGCTGGCTATGCAGATGGTGTAAAAAGGGCCTTGTCCAATAAAGGAAAAGTGATAATAAAGAACCAATTTTGTGACATTGTTGGAAGTGTTTGTATGGATAGTTTTGCGGTAGATGTGACAAAACTTGACAAGGTTAAAAAGGGTGACGAAGTAATACTTTTTGGTAAAGTTAAAGAAATGTCAATTTCTGTTTGCGATTTGGCAAAGATATGTG
>JAFQOM010000139.1 GCA_017403205.1 Clostridia bacterium
AAATTAAAACAAAAAAAATAGTACCTAAAAGGAGATTGAAATGGCAAATACTACTCGAAGTAAAGGAAATATTTATAATCTAGCCAAACTTGCAAAAGAAAGATTGAAACAAAACAATTATATAAAAACAAAGGGGAATATTATTAACAATGCAAGTTCTTTTGCCGAGTATATTAGCAAGCATAAAAAGAATCAGGTGCTGATGCAAAAAACACAACAAAAGTTGAGTTATGATGAAGAACTTTATAAAAAGGTGTGTGTTTTAATAGAAAGCAAAAATACATCTAATCCAGTATCTTGTTTAATTGATAAAGAACTTTTTGCAAATTTAGATACAGAAGCAAAGCAATTTTATATTCACAATTTAACAGAAAAATATAAATTTATGAGAAATAGATATTTTAAAGAGCATCCTGTTTCGCTTTATATTTAAATTTTTTAAATATATTTTAATATATTTAAGTCGTTTTTTGATTGAAACAAACTATTTTGTATGTTATAATCACTTTTGTGAAAGACCTAGATTTAAATTTATTAAACAATTCTCAATTAAATGCATTAAAACAGATAAATGGCGCAGTTATGGTTTTAGCCGGTGCTGGTAGTGGAAAAACTAGACTTGTAACATATAGAATAGCGCATCTTATAAAAAATTTGTCGGTTAGGCCAGAAAATATTTTGGCTATTACGTTTACAAATAAAGCCGCAAATGAAATGAAGGAAAGATTATCAAAAATGGTAAATGAAGTGGAAGACATTTGGATTTCCACTTTTCATTCTATGTGCGTAAAAATTTTAAGACGTCATATTTCTAGTTTGAAATCTGCAAAAAATCCAATGCATCAAGTTAACTTTGATAGCAATTTTTCTATTTATACAGATACAGAACGTGACAAAGCTTTAAAAACAGTTTTGCAAAATTTAAAAATAGAAAAGGATGGCTTTGAAAAAAAGGTTAGCTATCACATTTCAAACGCTAAAAATAATAACTTGTCACCATGGGATTATCAAAAATTAAATCAGCATGAAGAGGATATTGAAACAATTACAAAAGTGTATTCTGCATATCAAAGTTTTTTAGCATCAAACAATGCTCTTGATTTTGATGATTTGTTAACAAAAACATATGAGTTATTTGTAGAGTTTCCTGATATTTTAAAGCGTTATCAAAATAGGTTCGAATATATCCACATTGACGAGTTTCAAGATACAAACCATATTCAATACCAAATTGCAAAATTGCTTGCAGGAGAACATAAAAATATTTTTGTTGTTGGTGACGAAGATCAATGTATATATTCTTGGCGTGGGGCAGATATTCAAAATATTAAAAACTTTCAAGCAGATTTTAAAGATTTTAAAATGCTTAAATTAGAACAAAATTACAGAAGCACAAAGAATATTTTGACGCTTGCTAACAAGCTTATTAAAAATAATCAGGCAAGAAACGACAAAACTTTATGGACAGATAATAATATAGGTGTAAAGGTTGAGTATTATAAGGGCTCTGATGAGTTTGACGAGGCAGAACATGTTGCTGCTCAAATAAAAGCTCTTGTTAGAGACGGCGATTATAAATATAGTGATTTTGCCGTTCTTACAAGATTAAACGCATTATCAGCACCTTTTGAAGACAAATTTTTAAATTATTCTATACCTTATAAAATATTTGGTGGCAACAAATTTTTTGATAGACTAGAAATTAAAAATTTAATTTCTTACCTAAAAATGCTTACAAATCCATATGACTCCACATCGTTTGCGAGAATTATTAACTATCCAAAGAGGGGAATTGGTGAAGCAACAATAAATGCTATTTTATCGCAAAGTGAATTTCATAATACAACACCTTTTAATCTTATTCTAAATTCAGACGAATATTTATTAGAGCCTAGCATAGAGAGAAAAATTCAACCTTTTAAAGATATAATTGTAAAGTTGTATGATAATTTTGAAAAAATGGAAGCATACAAATTTATAGAATTTTTAGTAAAAACTATTGACTTTAAAAGTATTTATTCAACTAATTCAGAAGAAGATATTGCCAGACTTTTAAATATAGATAACTTTTTGGTTATGGCTCAAGAATTTTTTAAAAACAATCCAAAATCTGGTGTTAGCGAGTTTTTACAAAGTATTACTTTGGTTAGTGATATTGATGAATATGATGATAACAACAATACAGTTACAATAGCAACAGTTCACTCAGTAAAAGGGTTGGAGTTTAAAGTTGTTTTTGTTTGTGGTTTAGAAGAAAAAATGTTTCCTATAATAAGAACATATTCTACCGATTTTGATATGGAAGAAGAGCGCAGACTTATGTTTGTAGCAATAACAAGGGCTCAAAATAGGTTGTATTTAACGCATGCAAAATCAAGGTTTGTTTATGGTAAAAGGGACTATTTATTGCCATCTAGATTTTTAAACGAGTGTGAAATTATGCCACAAACAAATACTTTTAACATGTCTCAGACAAACGCTTTAAATACAAACTTTCCAACATTTTCTAAAATGAGCTTTAGTCTTAAAAAGGATACTTCTATATCTAAGAAAACAACCGGAAATTTAGAGGCAAAATATGCTGTTGGGCTTAAGGTTAGTCACCCTAAATTTGGAGAGGGTGTTATAACCAGCAATCAAGGCATAAATATAACAAAATGTGTAAGCATTAATTTTGAAAATTTTGGCGTAAAAACATTATCTGTAGAATACGCACCAATTACATTAATTTAAATTTTATTAAAAGGAGAGGGTAAAGCAAAACTATGCAACAAAAGTTAGATAGACAAAAGTATTTGACGGATTTATTAAACGAATATGCATATAATTATTACGTTTTAGAAAAGCCCATTGTAAGTGACTATGACTATGATGTTTTGTATGATGAGCTTTTAGATTTGGAAAGTGAAACAAAAGTTGTTTTGCCGTCTTCTCCTACTCAACGCGTAGGTGGTGAAGTATTAGAGGGTTTTGCAAAAGTGCAACATCCTGTAAAATTGTATAGTTTAAACAAGTGTAATGATGATAATGGAATAAGCAAATTTATAAGCGATGTAGAGCAGGTTTGTGGAAAACAAACCTATACCGTTGAATATAAATTTGATGGACTTAGAATAATTGCGCACTATCAAAACGGCATGCTTATTCAGGCCTCAACTAGAGGAAATGGTACTGTTGGTGAAGATGTTACAGAACAAGTAAAAACAATTAAATCTGTACCACTTCAAATAGATTATAAGGGCGACTTGTATGTTGCTGGAGAAGGTATTATTACCATTTCTAACTTAGAAAAATATAATAAAACAGCAACAGAAAAATTAAAAAATGCACGCAACGCCGTTGCTGGTGCAATAAGAAATTTAGACCCAAAAATAACTGCAAAACGAAACTTAGACGTTGTTTTTTACGATATAATTTCAATAGAAGATGATTTTATTGTTAAATCTCAACAAGATGTAAAAGCTTTTTTAGACAAAAACAAATTTTTAACTGGCAAGTTTTTTGAAGTTGTAGATAGTGCAGAAAAAATACAACAAATTGCAAAAAAAATAGATGAAGTTAAAACTAAACTGGATATTTTAATAGATGGTTTAGTTATTAAGTTGAATAGTTTAAAAAATAGAGAGGAAATGGGTTTTACGGCAAAATTTCCAAAATGGGCTATTGCATATAAATTTGAACCACAAGAGTTAACAAGTGTTTTAAAGAATGTAGAGTGGGCAGTTGGCAGAACAGGCAAAGTTACGCCTACGGCAATAATAGAACCTGTTGAACTTGCAGGTGCTACGGTTACAAGGGCAACGTTAAACAACTATGATGACATTTTAAGAAAAGGTGTTATGTTAAATAGTTTAGTATTTGTAAGGCGTAGTAATGAAGTTATTCCAGAAATTTTAGGTTTGGCTCAAAAACTTAATGATTCTAAAAAAATTGAAAAACCAACAGCATGCCCTTGTTGTGGTCAAAATTTAACAGAAGTTGGCCCAAATTTATTTTGCACGAGTGATACTTGTCCAGAAAAAGTTATAAGCAAACTAAGTTACTTTGCATCAAGAAATTGTATGAACATAGAAGGGCTTAGTGACAAAATAATAAAAGTTTTGTTTGATAACAACAAAATTAAAAGGCCAAGTGATTTATACAGGCTTAATTATAATGATTTTGAAGGTCTAGAAGGTTTTAAACTAAAGAAAATTAATAATATTTTGTCTAGCATAGAAAACAGCAAAAATTGTAACTTATCTAATTTTATAGATTCTATTAGTATTGACGGCGTAGGTGAAAAAACTTCAAAAGATTTGGCAAAAAGATTTTTAACACTTGATGATCTTAAAAATGCCTCTTTGGAGGACTTGGTTAAAATAAAAGATGTTGGCGAAGTTATAGCTCAAAATATATATAATTTCTTTAAAAATAACATTAATTTAGAAGAAATTCAAAGCCTTTTAGATTTGGGTGTAAAAATTAATACTATTGAGCAAAAACAAATTGATGAAAATAATTTTTTTTATAATAAAAAGGTTGTTTTAACGGGAACATTAGATAACTATAAAAGAAATGACGCTTCAAAAATAATTGAGGATTTGGGCGGAATTATTGTTGGTAGTGTTTCTAAAAATACAGATGTTGTTCTTGCCGGTAGCGATGCGGGTAGCAAACTCCAAAAAGCACAATCACTTAATATTAAAGTAATTTCAGAGCAAGAGTTTGTGGAGTTGATTAAGTAATGTTATATAGTATAAATATAAAAACTCTTGCAAAAAGCGAATATGTGTGTTAAAATTACAATCGTAATTCATTAAATTTTATCAACAAAAAAGGAAGTATAAAT
This sequence comes from Clostridia bacterium, assembly GCA_017403205.1. The sequence continues at coordinate 4,832 of JAFQOM010000139.1, forward strand.
CTTATGATGATTGATCCACCTATTGAAGAACTTAAAAAAATTGCAGGTAACGAATATATTTTAACAAATCTTGTTGCAAAACGTGCAAAAGAGTTGGAAAAAGATATACCTGAAGTTATTGAAAATTCACAAGAAAAGGCAATTTCTCTTGCAGCACACGAAGTGCATTCTGGCAAAATTGTTGCAAGCAAAATTGAAAAATAATTTATGATAGCCGAAGTTATAGTTGATGTTTTGTCTAGCAATGTAGACCGAGTTTTTGACTATGTTGTTCCGGCCCAACTTAATGCCCAAATAGGCGATAGGGTAAGCGTTCCATTTGGCAACAGAAAGGTTGATGGCTTTATAATAAATTTCAAAGATAACTCGGATTATGACAAAGAAAAACTAAAAAGTATTATTTGTAAATTAGATACACAACCTTTGCTATCACAAAATGCAGTTAGGTTGTGTTTTTTTATGAAGTCACATTTTTATTTGCGCTTAGCAGATACGCTAAGGCTTTTTTTGCCGCCCTCAGTTAGAAACTTGCAAGAAAAGAAAAAAGAGTATGCTACAATTAATATAGATGACTTTGGCGAAATTACAAAGAGGGCAAAAAAACAATTGGATGCTCTTATTTATTTAAAAGAAAAAGGCACAGAAGAATTAAGTATATTAAGGGCAAAATTTGGTTCTAATGCAATAAGTGTTTTAATAGATAAAAGTTATATAAAAAAGCACAGCGAAGTTGTTGAGGCAGAAGCGTTGTCATCACAATTTAGTGTTGCAAAAAAACAAATAATATTAAATGATCAACAACAAAAAGCTGTGGATATAATAACAAAAAGCAACTATCAAACATATTTGTTGCACGGTGTTACAGGCAGTGGAAAAACTGAAGTTTATATTAATTGCATAAAATCGGCATTAATTAAAGGTAAAACAGCAATTATGCTTGTTCCAGAAATTTCGCTAACACCACAAATGTTTTCTCGATTTAAAAATGCTTTTGGTGATACTGTGGCAATTTTGCACAGTTCTTTAACACCAAGAGAGCGTTATAACGAGTGGCATAGGCTAAAATCAGGCAAGGCAAAAATTGCAATAGGTGCCAGATCATGTATTTTTGCACCTTTAGACAATATTGGCGTTATTGTTGTGGATGAAGAGCATGATAATAGTTATTATAGCGAGTCAAATCCAAGGTTTCACACTCACGAGGTGGCGCAATATTTAGCATATTTAAACAACTGTCCATTAATTTTGGGCAGTGCAACACCAAGTATACAAAGTTATTATCATGCAAAACAAGGTGAGTATCAATTAATCAGTCTTACAAATAGGGCAAACAACAAAGAACTTCCAAGTATACAAATAGTTGACATGTTAAGCGAAATTCACAACGGAAATACAGGCATATTTTCAAGCGCATTTTTATCTAAGTTACAAAATGTAATAAATCAAAAAAAACAGGCCATGATTTTTATTAACAGGCGAGGATTTTCTTCATTTTTAATGTGTAGAGAATGTGGATATGTTCCAAAATGCGAGGATTGCGATGTTTCACTTGTTTATCATAAAGAAGATGATATGTTAAAATGTCACTATTGCTCAAAAAGATACAGAACGTTAAGGGTTTGTCCAAAATGTAAAAGTAGTTCAATTAGATTTGGCGCAGTTGGTACTCAAAGAATAGTAGAAGAACTTAAATCAATGTTTAATGTACCTATTTTTAGATTGGATAATGATGCTACTCAAAACAAGTCAAGTTATATAGAAATTTTAGAAAATTTTAACAATACAAGCCCTGCAATACTAGTTGGCACACAAATGATTGCTAAAGGTCATGATTTTAACAATGTTACACTTGTTGGCATAGTTGATGCGGATGTAAGCTTGCATTTTAGCGATTATAAGGCTTTAGAACGTACATTTAATTTAATAACCCAGGTATCAGGTAGAGCTGGTAGAAGTGAAAGTGAAGGCGAAGTAGTTTTGCAAACGTATTATCCAAAACACTTTGTTTATAGATGTGCTTCAAATTATGATTATGGTGCGTTTTTTAAAAAAGAATTAAATTTGCGTGAGGTAACACATTTTCCGCCATTTGCACATGTATTAAGGGTGCTAGTGTTGGGAGAAGAAGAAAGCAAAGTAATGTCTGTTTTAGAAGGGTTGTATAATGAAGTAAAAAATCTAAAACAAAAATATTCTAGCGACTTTATATATCTGGGCGCTATGAAGTGCCCAAAACGCAGGCTTCAAAAAAATTATAGATATCAAATTTTAATGCGTTTAAATAGCAAGAATAAAGATAAAATTATTAGTAGTATTTATGATTTGTGTGATAAAATGAAACATAACAAGGTTAGTGTTTTTGTAGAAAATGATCCACAAAATCTAAGTTAAAAAATTTTTAAATAAAAAGTTAAAAGTAGGTAGATTTAAATGGCACTTAGAAAAATTATTACTGAAGAAAATGAAATTTTAAGAAAAAAAAGCAAGGTTGTAACCAAGTTTGACGAATCTCTATGGTTTTTATTAGATGACATGAAAGAAACCTTAATAAAAGCACAAGGCGCTGGTCTTGCAGCTCCACAGGTAGCAGTTTTAAAGCGTGCTTTTATAGTTATGGCCAATAACAATT
>JAFQOM010000140.1 GCA_017403205.1 Clostridia bacterium
TTAAAATTTTAAAAATGTGTTTAAAAAAGTTTTAAAGTATAACTATTTATATTTTTTGCATACTAAATTTATGATAAAAAAAGTAAGCGACAGGTTAAATAGCGAGCTAAGAGCAAACAATTTAAAAGGTATTTTAAATGATAATACGGATGTAGTTATAAGAAATATTTTTTTGGCAGACATAAAATCTTGCCTTGTTTTTATTGATGGGTTAAGCGATTTAGAGCAAATCAATTTAAATATTATAAATCCGTTAAAAAAAATAACAAAATTTGATTTTAAAAATTTAAAGCAAATTGCAGATTTAAATGCAAACTTTTGTAATTTTGAAGTTGTTGAAGATTTAAAAACCATGCAACTAAACATTTTAAAGGGGCAGGCGGTTTTGTTTGTTGATGGTTTTAAAGGAGCAATTTGTTTTAATGTAATAAAGTATGAAAGTAGAGGTATAGTTGAGCCGCCATCTTCAACTGTTATAAACGGTCCAAGAGAGGGGTTTAATGAAAGCATAAAAACAAATATTTCACTTATAAGAAAAAGGCTTGCTTCAACTAGCCTTAAAATAGAGGATATGCAGGTGGGGTTGCGCACAAATACCGCCATAAAAATTGTTTATTTTGATGATTTAGCAGATAAAAGTGTTGTAGAACAAGTTAAAAATAAAATTAGCAAAATTAAAATTGATGGAATTATTGATAGTTATTATATATCAAAATTTTTAGAAAAATACCCAAATTCGATGTTTAGGCAAATAGGTAGTTGTGAAAAACCAGATATTGTATGTGCAAAACTATTAGAGGGTAGGGTTGCTATATTTGTAGACGGGTCACCAATAGTTTTAACTGTTCCATTTGTTTTTATAGAAGATTTTCAAAGTGCTAATGATTATTATTCTGATGCTTATAGAGCAAGCTTTTTAAGAATTTTAAGACTTTTTGCTTTTTGTGTGTCAATTTATTTGCCGGGCATGTATATGGCGCTGCAATTATTTCACTATAAAGTTTTACCGTTAAAGTTTTTGGTTACTATTATAAACACAACTCAAAGTTTGCCTCTTAACCCCTTTTTAGAAATATTTTTTATAATAATTTTGTTTGATATTTTGTTTGAAGCTAGTTTAAGAATGCCAAAATATTTAGGTATTGCAGTGTCAATTGTTGGTGCGTTGATTTTAGGAGACACTGCTGTTAAGGCGGGGCTTGTTAGCCCACCAGGAGTAATGATTGTAGCTATGTCGGCTATAACAATTTATATTATACCAAATCAAAGCTCTCAAATTTCTATGCTTAGATTGGTATTTGCTTTTATTGGTGGTTCGTTGGGTTTTCATGGTATAGTTTTAGGAACAATGTTTTTATTTTCGTATTTAGCAAAAATAGATAGTTTTGGTGCGCCATTTTTGGCACCATACGCACCATATATTTTTGAAGATCAAAATGATGCATTTATAAAACTTAACTTAAAACATATGAAGAACACCCCAAAAAGTTTTCCTAATAAAAGCAAAAAAAGGCTAAAAACCAAATAATGGCTTATTAAAAATTTAAATGGAGAAAACAAGAAAAATGCAAAAAAAATTAGTTTCTACAAGGCAAATTGTTTTGATTTTAATAATAAGTATGGTTGCACTAAAAGTATTGCTTTTACCCTCTCTTTTGGCAAAAGATATAGGAAGAGATGCCTATTTGTTTGTGTTTATAATGTGCACTATTGATATATGTGTGTTGTGTTTGTTAATGTTTGTTTTTTATAGAAACCCAGACCTGTCATTTGTAGAAATTTTAAATAAAATGTTTGGTGGAATATTAACAAAAATAATAATGTTTTTATTTTTATTGTTTTTTGTTTTAAAGTGTTGTGGAATTTTTCAGGCAAATTTTTCTTATTTAAATGAAAATTTATATACTTCTCTTAAATGGTATACTTTTGCTTTTCCTATTTTAATTACCATTTTTTTTATAGCTAGTTTTGGTGTTAATTCGCTTAGCAGGCTGGTAGAAGTTTTTGCCCCTGTTGTTATTGTTGGGTTTGTTATTTGCTTGTTGGTGGGACTTTTTAGGGCTGATTTTTCTAGTTTGCTTCCGTTTATGCAAAACGGTTTTATTTTGCCATTTAAACAAATGTTTAGGTATAGTTTTTGGTTTGGTGATTATATTTTGTTTATTGTTTTTTTTGGAAATATAAAGCCAGAAAAAAAACAGTTTTCTAAAATAATAATTAGCTTAATAATTGCAGTTATTGTTGTTTCTTTGTTTTTAGCGGTTTCTTACTCTTTATTTAATTACAATAGTGTTACGCATACAAACGCTATTTCAGACACATTGCAGTTGTTGCCATCTATTAGCGATATTGGTAGTTTTGATTGGATTATGGTGCTTATTTGGGACATTTGTTTGTTTTTATATTTTACATTAAATGTGCTTGCTGCTTTTTATTGTTTTAGAATGGTTTTTTTTAAAAAATATCAAATTTTGGCTGTTTTTACAATTTTAGAAGCGGTTCTTATTATTTGTATTGTTATTAATTTTGATATCATAACAACTATAAATATCGTAAGAAATTATTTGTGCTATTACTCTATTTTTATGCAGTATATTATGCCTGTTATTTTGTTTTTATTTTCGTTTAAAATTAAAAAAACGGTTTTAATGGATAATAATAAAAATTTAGATACAGGGTTGTTAAAAGCTAAAAATTTTGCAGTAAATAACCACTTGCATATGAGTAAAGAAGGTATAAAAAAGTTAAAATTTTTTAACTCAAACCTTATAATTAAAGGTGGGAAGAATAATGGTTAAAAAATTGTTAAAAAACAAGATTTTACTAATTATTTTGTTGCTTTCTTTTTGGCTTATACCCGTAACAATTAGTATTCCAGATCAAAGTAGTACAGAGGTTATTATAACTGCTATTGCTGTTGATAAATTGGATGAAGAATATGAAGTAACGTTGCAATATATTTTGCCAACAGCGCCAAATAATAGTGAAAACTTAAAAACGGCCTCTCAAAAGGCTGAGGGAGTGCATAAGGCAATAGAAAAATTAAATTTTAAATTGGGTAAGTTTAGTGGCATTGCCCATTGTAGGTTTGTAGTTTTTAATGAAGAGGCAAGTAAAGACAATTTAACAAACATTTTAGACAGCTTTTTAAGGCAAAAAACAAACTCTAATAATATTGTTCTTTTGTGTGCAGAAAACAGTGCAAAAGAGGTTTTAGAAACAAGTAAAAATTTAGATAGCGATTTATATTCTTTTTTAAACAATACAGCTTTTAGCAATGAACTTAAAAATTATAAAGATTTAAAAACTATAGGCGATTATTATGAGTGTTATTTTGGGCATAACAAAGATTTAAAAGTAACACTTTTGTCAACTGTGGATAGTAAACAATCAGCTGGGCAAACTTCAAGTGGTGAAGCTGGTGCTAGCCAAGATAGTGACAATAAAGAAAGTGGTGGAGATAAATCAAAAAGCGGTGCAGAAAAAGAACTAGACAACGCTGGAAAGGCGGTAATTATAAAGGGATCAAAACAGCTTTTAAAAATTGATAACGATCAAAATGATAATTTAAATTTGTTTAACAAGAATATAAAAAGAGGCAGCTTTGAATTAAAAAATTTTAGCGACGAATTTTTTGAGGACGCAAACATTTTGTTTGATATAAAAAACAAAATAACAAAGGTTGATGTTTATTTTAAAGATGGTAAACCACATTATGATTTATATTTAAAACTTTTTTTAAGGACATCTGAAATTTCAAAAGAAAAATTAAACCAACAAGACTATGAAATTTTGCAAATGAAATATTCTAACAAATTGCAGGAATCTATAAAGAAAAGTATTATAGAAAAGTTAAAGTCTGCAGAAGATCTTTTTAAGCAAAACAAATTTGATGTGGTGCTTTGCAATGATAAATTTTTTAAGTTTAAAAACAAAGAATATACGCAATATTTAAAAACCCTTTCAAGTCCAGATGATTTTATATCAAATGTTAATTTTAGCTATAATGTGGATGTGGCCAGGGGTAGTTAATTTAAAAATTTTTAAGATTGATATAAACTTGTATTATTTACGATTAATAAAAATCAAGGCGATAAAAAAAGTCTTGATTTTTTTTTTAATATTTGCTATTATCTATGTAGAATATTTTTTAATATTCCTTCTTGCTGTTTTTAACAGCCGAATAAGACCAAAAGGAGGCAAAAATCTATGGCAAATTATGAAATATTGTATATTCTTTCTCCAAGTATTACTGATGAAGAAAGAGAAGCTACCATTGCAAAATTCAAATCATATGTTGAATCTAATGGTGGAACAGTTGCCGGTATTGATAAGTGGGGTTTAAAAACTCTTGCTTACCCAATCAAGTTTAAGAAAGAAGGACACTATGTTCTTATGACTTATTCTGCACCAGCTGAAGCAAGCATCGCTATGGGCAAATTAATGCTTATTAACGACAATATTTTAAGACATATTATTGTTAAAAAGTAATTTAAAATTTTTGAGTTAAGACAATAGGCTCTTAACTATAACGGGAGTGAAGATTATGAATAAAGTTATTTTAATTGGAAATTTGACTAAAGATCCAGAATTGTCAACAACAAATAGTGGTATTAACTATTGCAGGTTTACACTTGCTGTGCCAAAAAGATTTGCTCAAGCAGGCGAAAGAGATGCAGAATTTATTAACATTGTTGTTTGGCGTGTTCAAGCAGACAACTGTCACAAATATCTTAAAAAAGGCAGCAAGGCTTGTGTAATTGGTTCTTTACAAACAAGAAGTTATGACGCTCAAGACGGTTCTAAAAGATATGTTACCGAAGTAGTTGCTGAAGAA
>JAFQOM010000141.1 GCA_017403205.1 Clostridia bacterium
CCTTTTGAACCATAACAAACATTTGCGATATTTTACTTGAATCTATCAAAAACTTAAACACAATTTGTGATGTAATATAATATGGTAAATTAGCAATCATGCAATAATCTAGCCCTAGTTTATCTTCAATTTCATTAAGCTCAACATTTAAAATATCGTTAAAAATAAAATCTAAGTTATTATAATTTTGTTTTAAAGATAATAATGTTGGTTGTAAGGTTTTGTCAATTTCTACACTAACCACCTTATCAAAATTTTGTGCTAAAACTTCAGTTAAGGTTCCCGCACCAGCGCCAATTTCTAAAACGTTTGTATTGCTGGGCAAATTAAATCCCTTAACAAGAGATTTTAAAAAATTAATATCAAAAATAAAATTTTGACCAAATTGTTTTTTAAAACTAAAGTCTTTTTGCAATTGTGCCATTTTTCTATCCTTTTTTACAAAGATTTAATTTAAATTAAAAAGTTTTTTTGCGTTTTGTAATGTTTTTAAAATTACCTCTTCTATTGTAACATTTTTTATTTCCGCAATCTTTTGTGCTACTAATTCAACGTATTTTGGTTCATTTAACTTACCCCTAAAAGGCTCTGGTGTCAAGTATGGACTATCTGTTTCAATAAGCAAATCATCTAAAGAAATTTGACTAACAACTTCTTTAATTTTATTTGCATTTTTAAAGGTAACAATACCATTAACACCTAATTTTAGCCCATAATTTGTTAAAAATTTTGCAACTTCAACTGAATCACTAAAACTGTGAACAACCCCTTTTACTTTAAATTTTAAAGCTTTTATTACATCTAAAAAATCTTGAGTTGCCTCTCTTACATGAAATACACATGGTAATTTTAATTCATGTGCAAGATTAATTTGTTGCAGCAAAACATTTTTTTGAATTTCCCTTGGACTAAAATCATAATAATAATCCAGGCCAATTTCACCAATAGCCACAACTTTTTTGTTTTTAACTAATTCTTTTAATTGTTGTATTGTATCGTCATTAAATGTTTTAGCTTCGTGAGGATGAATACCCACAGTTGCAAATACATTTTTATTTGTGTTTGCAAGTTCAATACACTTAATTGAATTATCAATATTATCTCCACTACAAATAGCCAATATATCATTTTGTTGTAAATTATCTAAAATTTCTTTTTGCTGTTCTAAAAGTTTTTGGTCATAAATATGACAATGAGTATCTATAATCATAAAAATATTTTAACACATCACCCAATTGTTGCATACCTTTTTTTTACAAATCATAAAAATATTTATATGAGTAAATTATGGTTTTGGCTGATTGTAAGCAGCATCTGTATTCTTTTATATCTTAACCCAGAAATTATACTACCTTCTATGTTAGAAGCAAGTGAGAACAGTTTGAAGCTTTGTTTAAGCTTGTGCGCAATTTATTCTGTATGGTTGGGAATTTTACAAGTTATGGAGGATAGTGGTATAAACAAAAAATTATCAAAATTACTCTCCCCCATAACAAGAAAAATTTTTGGAAAGGTAGATGACGAAACAAACGCTCTTTTATGTATGAATATCTCTTGCAATATTTTAGGTATGGGAGGCGCTGCTACCCCTCTTGGCATGAAAGCAATGCACAACTTAGATGATGGCACTGGAATTGCAAACAGACCTATGATAATGCTAATTATTTTTGCATCTACATCTATGCAAATATTACCTACCACTGTTATTGGATTAAGAATTACAGCAGGCAGCGCAAATGCCAGCAACATAATTTTACCTACAATAATTGCTGCTATTTTAACAACAGTTATTGGAATTGGACTAGCCCTAGTTATAGAGAGTTTTAAACAAAAAAAATTAAAAAATATAAAAATTTTTAAAAAAGAAAGTAAAGTATAATTTATGAGCAATTACTTATTACCTGTTTTTATTTTATTAACTTTAATTTATGCAAAAACAAAAAAAGTTAATGTTTATAATAGTTTTACAAATGGAGCAAAACAAAGCATTGGCTTGGTTGTAAGCATATTTCCTTTTTTAGCAACCATAATGATTATGGTTCAGTTTATAAAAATAAGCGGACTTGCAAATACCCTTGCCCAATTTGTTTCCCCTATATTCAACGCAATTGGCATACCAAGCGAACTAAGCGAGCTTGTTTTATTAAAACCATTTAGTGGAAATGGTAGTTTGGCAATTTTAAATGATTTATATTCTACTTATGGCGTAGATAGTTACATTGGCAGAAGCGCAAGCGTTATTGTTGGTAGCTGCGATACTGTTTTTTATGTAACAACACTTTATTGCTCTCAAACAAAGGTAAAAAAACTTTTATACGCAATACCCGTTGCCTTAATAGCTACACTTGCGGGATCCATAATAAGTTGTCTTCTTTGCAAAATAATATAACAAAAAAAAACACTTTAAAAATTTAAAGTGTTTTTTAATTAATCAAAAATTGGTTCTAATACATCACATCCATTATTACCATACTTTGTAAACATCATCATAACAAGTCTCGCCGTTTTTGCTTTGCCTTTTGGATAGACAAATTGAATTTTCTTTAATACAAATTTATTTTTTTGAGCCTCAACCAAAACTTCTTGCAATCGAGTTGGGGTATGTTCTACATATAGCTTGCCAGAATATTTTAAAATTTTGTTTGCACTTTTAAATATATCTGCTAAAGAAGTAGTTACCTCATATTTTGCATTTAAATATTTAGGGTTAACTTTTTCTCCTGCTTTAAGCAAAAAATATGGCGGATTAACAACAACTATATCTGCTTGCTTTTCTATTTTTTTGTATGCCATGTTTAAATTACAATTTATAAAATTTACATTAGAAATATTGTTATACTCAACAGATCTATTAGACATATC
>JAFQOM010000142.1 GCA_017403205.1 Clostridia bacterium
ATTAAAAAGTTTGTTAAAAATGAGCCTTTTGCATTAATGTTTGGTGATGACGTTTATATTGCAGAGAAAAATCAAAAACCAGCACTTAAGGAACTAATTGAGGCATATGAAAAAACTAATAAATATGTTTTAGGTTGTGTTAATGTTTCTGATGACGTTGTTGATCGTTATGGTGTTGCAGTTGTTGATGGTGAATGTAAAGGTTATAGTTTGGTTAAAGGGTTTAAAGAGAAACCTAAAAAAGGTACTCAGCCAAGCAATTTAGCGGCTCTTGGAAGATATATTATTTTGCCAAATATTTTTGAAAATATTTTCAAAGTAGAACCACATGAAAATGGGGAAGTTTTTGTTCCGGAAGCAATCGCTTTAGAATGTGATAAAAACAATCTTATTGCATGTGAAATTAGTGCAAAATATAATGACCTTGGTAATAAGTTAGAATTTGTTAAGTGCACAGTAAATGAAGCATTAAAAGACCCAGATATTAACAAACAATTAACAGAATATTTAAAAGGTTTGGTTCTTTAAAATAATTTGAAATATTGTTAAAAATTGTTTGCCTTTTGTTTTAATATTGTTTAAAATGAAATTAGCCTAAGAAACTTAGGTGAAGAAATTTTAAAGCAAAAAGAGGAGTAGACTATGAAAATTTCAGACGTAAGAGTTCGCATTGTAAAGAACGAAACAAGCAAAATCAAAGCAAGTGTATCAATCACTATTGATGATGTGTTTGTAGTTCACGACATTAAGGTTATCGATGATAACAACGGCGGTTACTTTATTGCAATGCCAAGCAGAAAAAACCCAGATGGTGAATTTAAGGATATTGTTCATCCTATTAACACTGAAACTAGGGAACAAATTCGTGATATCGTTTTGAAAGCTTTCGAAGAAGCTAAAAATGCAGCTGTAGCAGAATAGTATTACTCTTTGTAATATAATTGGCGGCTACTTAAAAACAAAAGTCATCTTATGATGGCTTTTTTTGTTTGTATTAATAATTTTGTAAAGTTGACAATTACTTTAAGTGGATATATAATAAAAAAAATAGGAGTAAATAATTGTGAAGACATTAAATAATACTACAGATGTTGAGAAATACTTGCAGTCGGGTCCAATGACTCAACCTTTTTTAAACGATCCTGCTTTAGATAAGAAGATGGAGAAAGCTTCATCAGATAAGGAAAAGGTTGAAATTTTGCTTAAATATATGCACAAGAAAAATAAAACTGTCATGTTTGACAAAAAATATATTAGAGAAAATAAATTTGGTAGAACTGCAGAAGAAATTTGGCAAAGTGGTAAAATGACTGGATGTACAGATTGGTCAATGGCTTTTGCAACGATTGCTAGGCAATATGGAATCTCAACTTCTTTTTTTACTACGGCAGAAAAGGGTTGGGCAGAAAATATTTTAAATGGTCAAATGGAAACAAGGGCACAAGGTCATAGTTTTTGTGAAAGTTTTATTGATGGACAATGGCAACTAGTAGATGCTACTTTCTCTAAAATACAAAAAGAGTATGATGTAGATTCTTTGCATTTAACAGCAAAAGATCATTTTGTTGCAGGAAAGAAAGATTTTATTCCTTTTTTAAGAGATTTAGATATTGGTCATAGGTCTAACACAAATGAGTTTGTTAATAATATGGTTGATAGCTTATACAAAATGAAAGAACAAGAAAGTGAGGCTGTTATAGAACCTGTAACAAGAGAAGAGTTAGTAGAGGCTGGATTTAAAGAAAACGAAGAAGAAATAGAAATAATCAAATATGACAATAAAGAAAATTCTTTAAATCAAGAAAAAGAACAAGATTAATATTTTGCACAAGTAAATTTATTACTTGTGCTTTTTTATTTTTTATAAACAAG
>JAFQOM010000015.1 GCA_017403205.1 Clostridia bacterium
AGCGATTGAGAAGGGTGCTGTAGTTGTCGTTTCTTCAAAAAAGTTAGATGTTGATGTTTGCCAAATAATTGTTGACGATGTAAGAATTGCAATGAGTATAATGGCTAAAAATTTTTATTACAAGTCAGATGAAAAACTAAAAAAAGTAGCCATTGTTGGTACAAATGGAAAAACAACATCGTCTTTTATTTTGCAAAATATACTGTCTTTAGCTGGCTATAATGTAGGAGTAATTGGTACAAATGGTGTGTATATTAATGGCGAATTTTTGCCAAGCAATTTAACCACTCCAGACCCGATAGAACTTCACTATATATTTTCGCAAATGGTGGCTTTTAATGTGGATATTTGTGTTATGGAAGTAAGTGCGCATGCTATTTTTTATAACAAGGTATATGGGTTAAAATTTGACTGTGCATTGTTTACAAATATAACCGAAGAACATTTAGATTTTTTTGGTACAATGGAAGATTATGTGGCAACAAAAACTTCATTTTTTGTAAAGGAAAATGTTAGGGAGTGTGTATGTAATATTGACGATAAATATGGGGTATTAATAGCAAAAAAAAATAGTATCCCCACAATTAGTTATGGAATATATAATCCTGCGAATATTTTTGCTGTAGATATTAAAATGAGTATCAAAAAATCAAGTTTTTTTGTTAATATTAACGACGAAGTTGTCGAGATAGAATCGATACTCGTTGGAGAATACAATATCTATAATATTTTAGGTGCAATTGGTGTAAGTAAACTTCTTGGCGTTGGTACTGAAACAATCAAAAAAGCGCTAAAAAAACAAAAGGAAGTTGCTGGAAGATTTAATGTTTTTGCTTTAAAAGAAAATAAGGTTATCGTAGTGGATTTTGCGCATACACCAGATGGTTTTGAGAAGGTGTTATCTCTTATAAAAAAACTAAGAAAAGGTAAAATTATAACCATTTTTGGTTGTGTAGGTTATGCAAATACTCAAAAGAGAGTGGCAATGGGCGAGATTGCAGGTAAATACAGTGATGAAATAATAATAACCACAGATAATATTGGGAATGCGGATTTTAATGCAACAAGTAAAGAAATCGTTACAAAAGTAAGAATTGATTGCAAAGTTAAAATAATCGAAGATAGATTAGAAGCAATTAAAAGTGCTTATAAAAATATGTCAAAGAATGATACATTAGTGATTTTAGGAAAAGGTGCGGAGAAAAAACAGGTAATCAAGGGGAGAGATATAGATTATTGTGATATAGATGTTGTGAAAAATTTAATCAAAGGAGAATGTAAGTGTTAGATTTGTTATATTCTTTTATCTTATGCACAATTATCGCATTATTGATTTCCCCAATTGTGTTTAAAGTTTTTAAAAAGTTGAAAACTGGCCAAAATATACTAGAATATGTTGATAATCATGCGTCAAAGCAAGGCACTTTGTCTATGGGTGGGGTAATATTTGTTATATCTTCACTTTTCACAATTATATTCTTTAAAAGTAGTAAGATTCTCGCATTTTTGCTGCTTTGCATAACATTTTGCTATGCACTAGTTGGTTTTTTAGACGACTTTTTGAAAATAAAATTAAAGCATAATGAAGGCTTAAAGCCTTACCAAAAAATTATTGGACAAGTTGGTATTGCTGTTATAGTGTCTGTCTTTGTTTATAGGTTTTCTTTGCTCGGTTCGGGTATGCTAATTCCATTTACAAGTGTTTTGGTTGATATTGGCTGGTGGATAATTCCTTTTGTAATACTCTTTTTCATAGCTGTAACTAATAGCGTTAATCTAACAGATGGGTTAGATGGCCTTGCGGGATATGTGTCGTTAATAATAATATTTACATTAGGAACGATTTCACTTATTAAATGTAATGCA
>JAFQOM010000143.1 GCA_017403205.1 Clostridia bacterium
CAGGTTATCCTTTTTTTCTTTACCAAATGTCGATTATGCTTGAGCTTCGTCTTTTTTGCCCAACATATCACTAAGTTTTGACATAATTTCTTCACTTTTTTCTTGAACGTCAGAAACTATATCGTCTGCTCTTTTTTGGATATCTTTTACAGTAGCATCTGTTTTTTTAGCCATGTCAGAAGCCATTTCTCCAAGCATTTCTCTTGTTTCTGCTCCTGATTTTGGTGCTAATAAAATACCTGCAACAGCTCCTAAAGCTGCGCCTACTGCAAATCCTGCTAAAAATCTCATTACTGACATATTATTTTCTCCTTCGATAGTAGTTTAACTTAATTTTTGTATGTTTTTATCGGTAAGTTGTCTAACTTATAGAATTATTTTTTACTAAACATTTTGAAAGCGGTACATAAACCTCCAAAGAAACCTTTGGCAGCTTTTCCTGTTAATTTTGAAAATTGTCCGATAAATTTTAAAGGTGTTTTTGATAAAAATTCTCGAACTTTTTGAATGCTTTCATCAGTTTTAATAATGACTCCGCTTACTATTTCAACGGATTTGTTAATATTTTTGAGAGTAGGTTCGAGCTCTGTTTTTATTATTGTTGTTGTTTCGTCGATATTTTTTGTAAGCTTTGAAACGTCAAACAAAACTTTAACAAGCATTATTCCTACCAAAATAACTATTATTCCGGTTGAATATGATAAAAATGTTAAGCCTTGGTATAATTGTGCAGTTTCCATTTGTTTTCCTTTTGTTTTCTAAAAATCGTAATCGCCACAGTCTTCTAGTTCTTTAGCTTTTCTCATTTTTTTTGATTTTAACATGTTCCCAAATTTTTTATATTGTCTTTCAAGCTTATATTTTAATAAATCCATAGATTCTAAAGCTTGTTTTTTAGCTTCGTTAACTTCAGGAGAGTATTTTTCCGCTAAATCACATACGGTATCTTTAACTTTTGCTCTCATCTCAGAACCCGGACATGGAGCATATAGAATTCCGGCAACAATTCCGCCGACCATACCGGCTAAAAGGCCAATGCCGAAACCTATTGAAGACTTTTCTTTGCCCATAATATACCTCTTTCTTTATTTATTAAACTTATTATACCATAATTTCGAGGAGTGATAAACCCTTCCCAAGGAGTTTTACCACTTTTGTTTTTCTTAATTTTGTTATGAATTTTGAATTTGTTTTCCAAAGAATAAGAGCTAATATTAGTTTTGAAAGTTGTCGTATTGCAAATTCTTCTTTGTTAAGTTGGAATTTTTTGATAAAATTTTGTGTCAATTCTAAAATTTGTACTGATATTTTCTTTGAAAGAATACAAATATCTTTTAACACCGGTTTTGTAGAATTGATAGTTTCATTAGTTGCTAAGACAATTTTATCAAGCTTCACCAGTTTTGATAAAATAAAAATAGCAAGGATGCATTCCGCTAAAAATGTTATAATTGTAAATATTGTAAAAATCATAGGTTTCCCGTTATTTTTGTATTAATATATTGATTATATTTTATTATTTATAAAAATAAAATACGCTTGGAGGATTATTTCTTGGAAAAAATAAGATTTTTACTCACATTAATTATTGCCAGACTTGCTTACACCTTTTTAAAGA
>JAFQOM010000144.1 GCA_017403205.1 Clostridia bacterium
AAAACTATTCTTGTTTATTTTAGTGCAAAACATAAATTTTGGGTTACACTTTAAATATAAAACAATACTTAAAATATCAAGGAGCACAAAAAATGAAAATTATAAAAAGAAGTGGCGAAGAACAAGTTTTTGACATACAAAAAATTAAAAACGCAATTTCTAAGGCAAACAACTCTGTTGTTGAGGCTGCTAGACTAACAAACGAACAAATTGACAAAATTAGTTCTAAAGTAGAAAACTACTGCAAAAAAACAAGCAGAGCAATGAGTGTTGAAGAAATTCAAGATCTTGTTGAAAATGAGCTTATGAAATCAGGCCACTGCGAACTAGCCAGAAGTTATATCACATACAGATACACTCGTGCCCTTGTTAGAAAAAGCAACACAACAGATAAGCAAATTTTAAGTTTAATTGATTGCAATAACGAAGAAGTTAAACAAGAAAATTCTAACAAAAACCCAACAATCAACAGTGTTCAACGCGACTATATGGCTGGCGAAGTATCAAAAGACCTTTGCAAAAGATTTTTAGTGCCAGAAGATGTTATGAAAGCTCACGAACAAGGCATATTGCACTTTCACGACTCTGACTATTTTGCGCAACGTATGCACAACTGTGACCTTGTTAATCTTGAAGATATGCTTCAAAATGGAACTGTTATTAGTGGGACTATGATTGAAAAACCACACTCCTTTTCAACAGCATGTAACATTGCAACACAAATTATTGCTCAGGTCGCATCTAACCAATATGGCGGCCAAAGCATAACTCTTACACACTTGGCACCATTTGTTGATATTTCTCGTAAAAAAATTAGAAAGAAAACAGAACAAGAGTTTAAAGACCTTAAAATAAAGGTTACAAAAACTCAATTAGAAAAAATTGTTGAAAGCAAAGTTAGAGAAGAAATCAACAGGGGCATTCAAACAATTCAATACCAAGTTGTTACCCTTATGACAACAAACGGACAGGCACCTTTCATAACGGTAT
Source organism: Clostridia bacterium (assembly GCA_017403205.1). Next base: position 991 of record JAFQOM010000144.1, read on the forward strand.
TTATGTATTTAGGCGAAGCTAAAAACGAAACCGAGAAAAAAGACTTGGCTATAATGATTGAAGAAACTTTAAAACAAAGAATTCAAGGCGTTAAAAACCAAGATGGCGTATATATTACACCAGCCTTCCCTAAACTCATTTACGTTTTAGAAGAACAAAACATTTACAAAGATAGCAAATATTATTATTTAACAGAACTTGCAGCCCGCTGCACAGCAAAGCGCATGGTTCCTGACTATATTTCAGAAAAGAAAATGTTAGAACTTAAAAAAGACCAAAACGGAGAGGGTCACTGCTATACATGCATGGGATGCAGAAGCTTTTTAACCCCTTATATCGACGAAAATGGTCAACCTAAATATTATGGAAGATTTAACCAAGGTGTTGTAACTGTTAACCTAGTTGATATTGCATTGTCTTCAGAAAGAGACATGAAAAAATTTTGGCAAATTTTTGACGAACGTATGGAACTTTGTCACAAAGGTTTGCAATGTCGTCACGACCGTTTAACAGGCACAACTTCTGACGCTGCCCCAATCTTGTGGCAATATGGCGCTTTAGCAAGGCTTAAACCAGGCGAAACAATTGACAAACTTTTACACGGTGGATATTCAACAATATCGTTAGGTTATGCAGGTTTGTGGGAAACAGTTTATTACCTATCAGGCAAAAAATTAACTCAACCAGAAGGTAAACAACTAGGCTTAGAAATTCTTAAAAAACTTAACGAATATACAAAAAAATGGAAAGAAGCTGAAAATATAGATTATTCTTTATACGGCACTCCTCTAGAATCAACAACATATAAGTTTTCTAAATGTCTTCAATCTAGATTTGGTATAATTGAAGGCGTAACAGACAAAAACTATATTACAAACAGTTATCACGTTCACGTTACAGAACCTATCAATGCTTTTGAAAAACTTAAGCTTGAAAGTGAATTTCAAGCTCTTAGCCCTGGCGGAGCTATTAGCTATGTAGAAGTTCCAAACATGCAAAACAATATTCCTGCTGTTTTAGAGGTTATGAAGTTTATTTATGACAATATTATGTATGCAGAACTTAACACAAAAAGCGACTATTGTATGAACTGTGGTTATGATGGTGAAATTACAATAGAAAGAGATAGTGACGGCAAATTAATTTGGAAGTGCCCAAAATGCGGCAATAAAGACCAAACAAAAATGAATGTTGCTCGCAGAACATGTGGCTATATTGGCACACAATATTGGAATCAAGGTAGAACACAAGAAATAAAAGAAAGAGTTTTACACTTGTAAAAACTTAATAAAAACAAAAAGCAATGCGTTTAGAAATAAGCGCATTGTTTAATATAAAGTTTAAAATTATTTTATAATTACTTAAAAGGATTTTTTATGAATTATGCAACAATAAAAGACACTGACATCGCAAATGGCGAAGGTGTAAGAGTTAGTTTGTTTGTTTCTGGCTGTACACACCACTGCAAAAACTGTTTTAACAAAGAAACTTGGGATTTTAACTATGGCAACGAGTTTTCAGCTCAGGCCCAAGACCAAATATTGCAAATGATTAAACCAAGTTATATAACCGGTTTAACACTACTTGGTGGCGAACCTATGGAGCCACAAAATCAAAGGGGACTTTTTCCTTTTATAAAAAAATTTAAAGAAGTTTTTGGTGACACAAAAACAATTTGGTGTTACACAGGCTTTGTTTTTGACAAAGACCTAAAGCCTGGGGGCAAAGCTTATACCGAAGTTACAGATCAACTCTTAAACTACTTTAATGTAATGGTGGATGGCCCTTTTGTTGACGGATTAAAAGATATATCTCTTAAATTTAGAGGTAGCTCAAACCAACGAATAATAGACGTTAAAAAATCACTTGAACAAAATAAAGTTGTTTTGTACATGCAATAATCTTATTGCTAAATTAAAAATCGCTAACACGAAAGTATTAAAAAATACTTTCGTGTTTTTTATTATAAAGGTTAATAAAAATATTTTTATTTTGGACATATAGTAATTAAAAATTTATTTTTATATCTCAATTAAAATGCCAAATAATTGACAAATATACCAACTAAATAATATAATACAGCATAAAAAAATATATATATTGTATAAAAATAAGTAGTTAATAATGTTTATAAAAAAACATAAAACAATTATCTGAATAAATTTATTAAAACAAAATATTAAAGCAGGAGGACAAAATGCTTAAAATAGAAAAAATAACAAAAACATATCAACTTGGAGACATGAAAGTAGAGGCATTAAAAGGTGTTAGTTTAGAATTTAGAAAAAGTGAATTTGTTTCTATTTTAGGGCCAAGTGGCTGTGGAAAAACAACGCTTTTAAACATTATTGGCGGACTTGATAGGTATACAAATGGCGATATTATAATAAACCAGACCTCAACCAAGCTTTTTAAAGACAAAGATTGGGACGCCTACAGAAACCATAGTGTTGGTTTTGTTTTTCAAAGTTACAATTTAATTCCACATCAAACTGTTTTAGAAAATGTAGAGCTTGCTTTGACACTATCTGGAGTCTCTAAAGAAGAGCGTAGAAAGCGTGCAACAAAGGTTTTAGAAAAAGTTGGCCTATCTGACAAATTAAAAAGCAAACCAAACCAGCTTTCTGGCGGACAAATGCAAAGGGTTGCTATAGCACGTGCTTTGGTAAATGATCCAGAAATTATTTTAGCAGACGAACCTACTGGTGCACTTGATTCTAAAACAAGTGTACAAATAATGGAATTGTTAAAAGAAATTTCTAAAGATAAGTTAATTGTTATGGTTACACACAACCCAGAACTAGCCGAAAAATATTCTTCAAGAATAGTTAAACTTTTAGATGGCAAACTTGTTGATGACTCCAACCCATACAAAGCTGAAACCGAATCTAAAAAAGAAAAAAAACTTTTAAGTGTTGCAGACAATGCTCAACTTACAAAAGCAGAGCAACAAAAAAAAGGTAAGAAAAAGAAAATGTCTTTTTGGACAGCATTGTCTTTAAGCTTTAAAAACTTGCTTACCAAAAAAGGTAGAACAATTTTAGTAGCTTTTGCGGGCTCTATAGGTATTATAGGCATTGCACTAATCTTAGCAATCTCTAGTGGCTTTTCAACTTACGTTAACAAAATGCAAGAAGATTCGCTATCTTCTTACCCAATAACAATTGAAGCAAAAAACGTTGACTTTACCGCACTTATGACATCTATGTTTTTAGATATGTCAACAAGTGCTAATGCAGACCATGACAAAGATGCTGTTTACCCAAAAGAAAATATCACATCTATCATTGATAATGTTGGCAAAAACTTAAAAGCAAACGATCTTAAAAAATTCTATAATTATTTAAATGATAATTATGAAGAAATATCTCCTTATGTTAATGGAATACAATACACTTATAATATCGGTTTAGAGTTTAATACAATGCCAACAAATGGCAATATTTTAACATCAAAAAATGTTCAACCAAATTCACCTGCAATCATGCAAATGATTAAAAAATATGCTTTGTTTTATTTTGAAAAACATTCTTACACAAAAGTTTCTCAAGATATAGACGCTTTAGGCAGTTGCTTAATCGAAACAACCGAAAAAACATTTGATGAAAATTACAAAAATATTTTAGATGATTATGCAGAACTATCACAACTTAAATTAGATTTGCAAACAAATGGCAGAGCTACCCTTAGCAACCAAAAAGTTATGGAACTTGTTTTTACAATAATGGGCATGTCTAGTGGTGGATCAGAGTCTTCCTCAAGCTCTCTTGGCGGTGTTATGAGCCAAATGAATATTTTTTATGAAATGCTTGATAACAAAGAATTGATTCAATCTCAATATGATTTAGTTACACAAGACAGTAGATTTATAGAAAATAAAAATGAGGCCCTTTTGGTTTTAGATAAAAACAACGAACTTGACGATTATGTCCTCTATGCGTTAGGCTTAATTACTGACGCACAAATGGATTCGACTATGCATTCACTTGTATATGGGCAAAAAAATACAACAAAAATTGAATACGACCAAATAATCGGCAGAGAATATAAAATATTAACAGAAAGTGATTATTTTATTGATGATCCTAAAAATCCTGGTTCAGTTATTGACATTAGAACATTAAACATGCAAAAAATAAATGACCAAGAAAATCCTAATTACAATCCAACTTTATACTACACTTATTATTATCAAGCATTGACAAACTCAATAAACAAAATAAAAATTGTTGGTATTGTAAGACTTAATGGTTCCTCAGAATCTGGCTCTTTAAAAACCGGTATTGCATATTCTAGTGAATTAACAAAAGATTTAATTACAAATCATATCAACACAGGTATTGGTGTAACTAGCGGAAAACTAGAAAGTGTTAAACTAGACTCTCCTGCTTCAATAAACATTTATGTAAATACTTTTGAATCAAAAGCAACTGTTCAAAATTTTATAGATAAATATAACGACCAAGCAGCAAGCGGAGATGAAATATCCTATACTGATTTTGCCGGCATTATTATGAGTTCTGTTTCAACAATTATCAATTCTATTACATATGTTCTTATTGCATTTGTCAGCGTATCTTTAATTGTTAGTTCAATTATGATTGGTATTATAACCTATATTTCTGTTATAGAGCGCACAAAAGAAATTGGCGTTTTAAGAAGTGTTGGCGCTTCTAAAAAGGATGTAAAAAGAGTTTTTACAGCAGAAAGTTTTATTATAGGTTTAGCAAGCGGCCTTTTTGGAATATTAACCTCCGTTTTACTAATAATTCCAATAAACTTAATATTAAAGTCCCTTACTGGCATTGGCGGCCTTGCAACACTTCCTGTTTTGGGAGCAACGTTGTTAGTTGTTATTAGTGTTTTATTAACTTTTATTGCTGGCCTTGTTCCTGCAAAAGCCGCAGCAAAAAAAGATCCTGTTATCGCACTAAGAAGTGAATAGCCTAAAAAATAAAAAACATAGCAATATTTGCTATGTTTTTTTTATACAAGCATGTTTTTATGTGGTTAAAAATTAAAATTTTTATTCAACATCTGTTGACCACATGCCGTGTTTATTGCAATAAGCATATAGTTTGCTACCTTTTATATATGGAAAAACAACCTTTGCCTCACTGCCAATTTCTAAATATTTTTTTGCATTAATCGTGTCGCTATCTAGCGCAATATATTCTATAAAATGATCTTCTTCCATAACATGTGGAACATGTGCCACAATATAGCTACCCACAACTTCATAAACAGGCAAGTGTTTTTCTTGTGCTGCATCTGTGGAATTTGATTTTACAGTTTGCATTGTTTCACCACAACATTTAATTCCACAATTTTCGCAGGTACATGGGGCCAAAACTTCAACCATAGCACCACATTTTAAACATTTTTTTATTTCAAAATCTTTTTTCATAAACATACCCTCACTTTTATTTTATATAAAATTAAATATTTTTTATTACATTTAATT
>JAFQOM010000145.1 GCA_017403205.1 Clostridia bacterium
AAAAGCAGAAGTTAAACAAGCGCCTGCAAAAAAGGTACCTGTAAAAGCAGAACCTAAAAAAGTAGAAGTTAAAAAACCAGTTGCAAAAGCACCTGCAAAACCAGCTGCTAAGTCAGTTGCAAAAGCACCTGCTAAGGCTGCTAGTAAACCTTCAGCAAAAAAGGCTCCTGCAAAAACAACTAAGAAAACAAAATAATTAAAAAGAAGAGTTTTAAACTCTTCTTTTTTTTATATTCAAAAAACTAGGTAATTAATGTAATTTTTAGTTGTAGAATTATAAATATATTTATAAAGTATATTTAAAGTTGTTGTAAAAAATAAATGATATATGATAAAATTAAATATACAAAGGAGATATTATGAAAGTTGTTACGGCAGAAGAAGTGGTTAAGTTAATAAAATCTGGAGATACAGTTGCGGTTAGTGGTTCTGGAGGAAGTGGCTCGCCAGATGCGGTTTTGCAGGCTTTGCAAAAAAGATATAAAAAAACTAAACAGCCAAACAATTTAACGGTTACTTCCGGAATTTCGCCTGGTAATTTAACAATGGAAGATGTTGGTATGAATTGTTTTGCTGAAAAAGGAATGGTTGGTAAGGCAATTTGTGCACATCTTGGCATGGGCAAAAAATTTGGCAATGCCATTGGCGAAAATTGGTTTCCGGCATTTGGTATTCCTCTTGGTGTATACACCCATTTATTACGTGCAGTAGCAGGACATAAACCTGGTATTTTAACTCATGTAGGTTTAAATACTTTTGTAGATCCTAGATTAGAGGGTGCTTGCGAAAATGAAAAAGCCAAAAAAGAAGATCCCATTGTTGATTTGCAGGTTATAAATGGGGAAGAAAAGTTGTTTTATAAATCTTATCCTATAAATGTTTCTATTTTAAAGGCAACGTATGCTGATACAAAAGGCAATATTTCTTTAGAATGGGAAGGTATAATTGGTGAACAGTTTCACCTTGCAGCAGCAGCACACAATTCGGGAGGAATTGTTATAGCGCAAGTAGAAAAAATTGTAGAATACGGATCGTTAAAGGCAAAAGATGTTTTAATTCCTGCAAAACTAATAGATTATGTGGTTGTAGCAAAACCGGATAAAAGTTTGGGAAATTATAACATTCCAAAGCATGTTCCTAGTTTGGTAGGAAAATCCAAAATGGAATTAAATACTTTAGCCGAAATAGAAATGAGCGAGCGTAAGATTTGTGCCCGTCGTGCAATGATGGAACTAAAAAAAGATTGCTTAGTAAACCTTGGGGTTGGCATGCCAGAACTTGTTAGTTCGGTTTGCAATGAAGAAGGTTGTATTGATGATATAACTTTATCTATAGAAACAGGAATAACTGGTGGGGTTGCTCAAAATGGAGTTGCATTCGGTGTAGCATATAACGCAGATTCCATTATTGCTGATGCTAATATGTTTGACTTATATGATGGTGGATTTTTAGATGCTGCAGTGTTGGGTCTTGCCGAAGTTGATAAAGAAGGTAATGTTAATGTTTCTAAGTTTGGCACCAGAGTTACAGGTCCGGGTGGTTTTATTAACATAACTCAAAACACTCATAAAATAGTTTTTATAGGTACATTTACAGCCGGTGGGTTAAAAATTAAAACAGGTAATGGAAAATTAAAAATAGAACAAGAGGGTAAAAATAAAAAATTTGTTAACACTGTTCAGCAAATAACTTTTTCTGCTGCAAATGCAATTAAAAATAAACAAGATATAACATACATAACAGAAAGAGCAGTGTTTAAACTTACACCTAAAGGTTTAAAACTTATTGAAATAGCACCTAATATAGATCTTAAAAAAGACATATTGGCTAATATGAATTTTAAACCAATTATTGCAAAAGATTTAAAAATTATGGATACTAAAATATTTAAAAATGCAAAAATGAAATATAAATTAAAAAAGGAAGATTAGGTTCTTCCTTTTTTAAAAGAAACTGCGTTGATTGTTTCCGCAACAGCAAGAGTTAGAGTTACTGTTGCAACCGCATCCACAACTAGAATTGTTTCCATTTTGATTATATGCTCCTAGAGCGAGAAGTAGCAATAAAATAAATGTTGTGTTACTAACCAGATTAGTATTGGTTGCTTGAGCAATGATAGATATTATTATAGCAATAATAATAAATATGGCGTTGGTATTCATATAATTCTCCTTATAAAATAATTTGTATTATTTATTCGTTAAATTAATAAATTGTTATATTTTATTTTATATTTTTCGATAAATTAATCGTTTAAATTAAATTTTTTTAAATTAAATAATTATTTATAATACTAATATGGAAAATAAAAAAGACGAATTCAATTTAAACAAATATATGCCAAGCAAATCAGATATTAAAAACATCAGTTCATTTTTTTATGCGTTTAGCGATGATACTAGGCTAAGAATTATTATTTTGTTAATATTAAAACCGCTTTGTGTAACTGAAGTATCGCAAATTTTAAACATTAACCAAACAACGGTTAGTCATCAACTTAAAATTTTAAAATCTTTAGATATTGTAGATGGAGATAGAAACGGCAAAAATATTGTATATTTTATTAAAAAAAACAATATAGAAGAAGTTCTAAATGCTAGCAT
>JAFQOM010000146.1 GCA_017403205.1 Clostridia bacterium
ACATAGCTCTATGGAAGATATATATGCTGGAAATAAAGCTTTAATTAAAACGCCAATATTATTCATATCCATATCAGCATAAAAAAAGCATTGCAAAACAATAATTTAAAATTTTTTAAAATCTCAGTTGATGGTTTAATAGGCGGACATTCTGGCAGCGATATAGATAAATGTAGGCTAAATCCGCACAAGATGCTAGCAAAAATTTTACAAAACATAAAAGACTATTATCTGCTTGATTTTTTTGGTGGTAAAAACTTTAATGTTATTCCATCAAATTCTAACTGTGTTATAGCCTCACCATTAAATAAAACTCAAATAAAAAAAATTGTAAATAAAAGCATTGTTTTTTATAAAAGATCTTTAAAAAACACAATTAAAAATATAAAAATTAGGCAAAATCAAACATTATCAGATAAAGATTTTAAACAAAGTTTTTATGTTAACACAAAAAAACAAAAAGAGAGTTTAATTAAAGAACTAAAAACTCAAATAAAACAGCTTAAAATTAATTTAAACAACGTTCAACCTCAAAAAGATTATTATGTATATGGCAAAAGTTTTATTAATTTTATAAATTTATTTAATCAGGGCGTTCTTATAAAAAACAAAGGCTTACAAGTAGAAATATCTCAAAATTTGTCAGAAGTAAATATAAAAAATGCGGAGCTTAAAATTGGCATAAGATCTTCTGTTAAAAATGCTGAAAAAACATATATTAAAAGACTTTTAGAGTTGGCGCATCAAAATCATATGGTTGGAAATGTTGTTGATACACAGCCGGGTTTCTCTACTAAGTTAAGATCAAAATTAAAACAACAAATAAAACAAGCAAATTGCTTTAATTACGAAAGTTCTCTTCATATTGCTGTTGAGCTTGGTGTGCTGCAAGATAGAATTAAAAACTTGGATGCAGTAATTATATCACCAACAATAATTGATGCACACTCCACAAAAGAAAGAGTAGAAATACAATCTATTAACACTACATATGATTGGATTGTTCAATTTTTAAAAACATACTGATTTTGCTTAATTATATCCATTTTTTTTGGTATAATGATTAAAATAAAGTTAGATTAACAAAATAAACAGCTTATGAATATAAATTATAAGTTTGTAAGGAGATTAGTTAAATGAATATTGCAGTAGTTGGCGCAACTGGTATGGTTGGCGAAAAATTTATTCAAGTTTTGCAAGAAAGAAACATAAAAGCAGACAATTATTATTTGTATGCATCAAGCAAAAGTGCGGGTAAAACAATTAAAATGTTTAATAAAGATCATATTGTTATAGAATTGAGCGAAGAAAACATTAAGGATAAAAAGATTGATTATGCATTGTTTTCCGCAGGTGGTAGTATTTCTAAAGAATATGCACCAATTTTTGCTAAATATGGAACAATTGTTATAGATAACTCTAGTGCATGGAGGCAAGATAAAAATGTTCCTCTTGTTGTGCCAGAGGTTAACCCAGAAGATATTTTATGGAACAATGGCATTATTGCAAACCCAAACTGTTCTACAATTCAAGCAATTTTGCCACTAAAAGCTATTGATGATAAATTTAAAATTAAAAGAATAGTTTATTCTACTTATCAAGCGGTTTCTGGAGCTGGCAAAAAGGGATATGATGATCTTAAAAACGGTATAAATGGTGAAGCCCCTAAAAAATTTGTTCATCCAATCTTTTCTAATGTTTTGCCTCATATTGACGACTTTTTAGACAATGGTTATACAAAAGAAGAAGAAAAAATGATTTTTGAGACAAGAAAAATTTTGCATAATCAAAATTTAAAAATAACAGCAACAACAGTTAGAGTTCCTGTTTTTAATTGTCATAGTGAAAGTATTAATATTGAAACAGAAAAAAGTTTTGAATTGCAAGAAGTTTTTAAAACTTTGGCAGATTTTAAAAATATAGTTGTTATGGATGATCCTAAAAATAATATTTATCCAATTGCATCTATAGTTAATAATCATGACGAAGTGTATGTAGGAAGAATTAGAAGAGATTTTTCCGTTGATAATGGCTTAAATATTTGGGTTGTTGCAGACAACATAAGAAAGGGGGCCGCAACAAACGCTGTTCAAATTTTAGAAAAGATTTTAGAATATAAAAAAGAAGGAAAGATGTAATGAAAGAATTTTTTAGAGGTAGTTGTGTTGCTTTAATAACACCTTTTAAAGATGGTAAAGTAGATAAAGAATCTTTAGCAAATTTAATAAATTATCAACTAGAAAACAAAACAGATGCAATTTTGGTGTTGGGCACAACTGGTGAACCAGCAACAATGACAAAAGAGGAAAAAGCTCAAGTAATAACACTTGCAAAGTCTTTAATAGGAAATAAAGCAAAGCTTATTGTTGGTTCTGGTGCAAATTCTACAGAGATTGCTATTACAAACAGTTTGCAAGCTAAAGCCCTTGGTGCAGATGCACTTCTTGTTGTTACTCCATATTATAACAAGTGCACACAAAAGGGTTTGATTGCACACTATAAAGCAATTGCTGATGCTGTAGATATGCCTATTATTGCTTATAATGTTCCAGGAAGAACAGGCGTTAATATAAATGCGGACACAGCAGTAGAACTTAGCAATATACCACAAATTGTAGGCTTAAAAGAGGCAAGTGGAAATATTAATCAAATAGTAACACTTCACAAACTTCTTAAAAATAAAATGGCAATTTACAGCGGGGATGACAGCTTAAATTATACATATATGACATTAGGTGCTAGTGGATGCATTAGTGTTACTGCAAACATCTTGCCAAAACAAGTAAAAGAGATCGTTGACTTGTGTGATAACAACAATTATAGTTTAGCTTTGCAAAAACATGAAGCTTTACTTGATATTAATAAAAATTTATTTATAGAAGTTAATCCAATTCCGGTTAAATATGCATCAAAACTTATGGGGCTTACAAATGGAGAACTTAGACTTCCTCTTACAGAGATAGAAGATAAAAATAAAGATGTTGTTAAAAATAGTTTAAAAGAATATGGCGTTAAATTTTAATGCCATATTTTAATGAAATTTTATAATTTAATTTGGACATGCTTAAAAACAATAAATACTTTGGGGGATAAATAAAATGAATATTTTAATTTCTGGTTTTTGTGGTAAAATGGGACAAACCGTTTTTAATCAAGCTAAAAACTTTGTAGACATAAATGTGGTTGAAGGATTTGATAGGCAAGAGGCTATTGATGATTATAGGTGCGAATTGCAAGATCTAACTCTTGTTAGCAACATAAATGATGCAAAAAAATGTGATGTTGTTGTTGATTTTTCACATTTTTCTGTTTTAAACACTGTGTTAGACTATTGTGTTAAAAATAAAAAACCTTTAGTTTTGGCTACAACAGGTATAAAACAAGAAGATGAACAAAACATTATTAATGCATCAAAGGTTATTCCTATTTTTAGGTCTTCAAATATGAGTGAAGGTGTTTTTGTGTTGCTATCTCTTATAAAAAAGGCAACAGCTATGCTTGAGGGTTGGGATATTGAAATTGTAGAAAAACATCATTGCCATAAAGCAGATGCTCCTAGTGGCACAGGTATTATGATGTTAAATGAAGTTAAATCAGAGCGTAATAATGTAGAGGCTGTTTATGGTAGAAACAAACAATCAGGTAAACGCACTCCTCAAGAAGTTGGTATTCACGCAGTTCGTGGTGGTGGCGTTGTAGGAGAGCACGAAATAGACTTCTTTAATGAGCACGAAACAATTAAAATTTCTCACGAAGCATTTTCAAAAGGTATTTTCGCAGATGGCGCATTAAAGGCATGTAAATTTATTTATGGCAAACAACCTGGTTTGTATGCTATGAAAAACCTTTTTGAATAATTTTTAATACAATGATTTATAGGTAGGATAAAATGATAAAAAATATTGTTTGCAAGTTTGGTGGAACCTCTCTTGCATGTTCACAAAATATAAGTAAAGTTGCTGATATAGTAAAGAAGTCAAAAAATAGATATGTTATTGTTTCGGCACCAGGTAAAAGAAGCTCAGATGATACAAAAATTACAGACTGTTTGATTAATGCATTTGGCGCATCAACCCAAAATAAAGATTTTAGTTTGTTTTTTAATGCTTTTAAAGATAGATTTGAAGACATAAAGAAAGATTTAAAGTTAAAAGATTTAGATTTAACAAAGCATTATAACGATTTATACGAAGCAATCAAAAAGCACAAAGACTATGATTATGTAGTTTCTAGAGGTGAATTTTTTTCTGCCATAGTCGTTTCGAAGTATTTGGGATATAATTTTTTAGATGCTGCAGATTTTATTACTTTTGATAAACGTGGCAATGTTCAGTTGTCTGTTACAAAACAAAAATTTGATAACTTTAACCAAAATGGAAAGTATTTTGTTATACCGGGATTTTATGGTAAAACAATAAAAGGTAAAATTAAAACATTTTCTAGAGGTGGATCAGATGTAACAGGTGCTATTGTTGCTGTGTTGGCAGGCTGCCCAACGTACGAAAACTGGACAGATGTTGATGGGTTTTTAACGGCAGATCCTAAAATTTGTAAAAACCCAGAACTTATTGAGCAGCTTAGTTATCATGAATTAAGAGAACTTTCTTATATGGGCGCAAATGTTTTGCATCCAGATTGTGTTAGATTTTTAAGAGAAAACAATATTATTCTTAACTTAAGAAACACATTTAATCCTGCCTGTGAGGGAAGTTTAATTATGCCTGATTCTAAAAAAATCAACCACAAAAAACTTACAGGAATAGCAGGTCAAAAAGGATTTACAATTATTCATGTTGAAAAATTTGATATAAATGAAAGCTTAGGTATTATTGAAAAGATTGCAAATATCTTTAAAAAATACAATATATCAATAGAGCATATTCCAACGGGTATAGATTCAGTTTCTATAATTGTAAAAAGTCATTTTATTAACGATACAAATAAAGAAGAGCTTTTAAACGACATTTATAGACAAATTAAACCTGATAGGTTAGAGGTAATGCCAGAGGTATCTTTAATCTCTGTTGTAGGTACCAAACTAAAACAAGATAAGGCTTGCGAAAAACAAGTTTTTGACAGTTTGTTCAATGTAAATGCAAATTTGATAACCCTTAATAAAGGTGCTGGTGGAATATCTATAATTTTTGGCGTGCCAGAAGCAGAATTTGATAAAACAATTAAATCTTTATATGATACTTTGTTTTAATATAAAAAGTTGTTTATTTAATCTTAAAAAGTTTATAAAATCAAATCAAAACAAAAAAAGGAATATATAAAAATTTTTATTTTTTTGTGGCTAATTTAAAAAAAATTATAAAAAAAAGCAGTGTAATTTTTATATTATATTGCTTTTTTTATTTGGTTAAATTTTAATTTTAATGTATAATAATTTCGTTTATATTGGGGGAATAATATATGAAAATTGTTATTGACGCTTATGGCAATGATTTAGGTCCAAAAGCGCCTGTAGAAGCAAGCGTAAATGCAATTAATAAATACAGCGATTTAACACTAGTATTATGCGGTAAACAAGAAGAACTTTCAAGTTTATTGTCTTGCTATAAATATGACAGTTCAAGAATAGAAATCGTTGATGCTCAAGACGTTATAACAAATGAAGAATCTCCAACTGAAGCGGTTAAAGGTAAGCCAAACTCAAGTTTAGTTAAGGCTTTTGATACCTTAAAACAAAATGAAGATGTAGTTGGGCTTGTTTCGTGTGGTTCTACTGGGGCTGTGTTAACCGGAGCATTTTTAAAAATTGGCAGAATAAAAGGTATATCAAGACCTGCTTTATGCCCAATTTTACCTACAAAAAATGGCGGTAAAGTTATGCTTATAGATAGTGGTGCAAATATTGATTGCAAGCCAATAAACTTATGCCATTTTGCATTGTTAGCAACAAGTTATGCAAAAGTTATGTTTAATCAAAAAAGTCCTCGCGTTGCATTATTAAACATTGGCACAGAAGATAAAAAGGGCAATGAATTTTGCCATGAGTGTTTTGCAGAACTTAAAAAAATGAATAATATTAACTTTGTTGGAAACATGGAAGCTAGAGATTTTATGAGTGGCGATTATGATATTGTTGTTGCTGACGGATTTTATGGAAATATATTATTAAAGTCGGTTGAAGGCACTGCTAAATTTGTTTTGGGTGAATTAAAAACAGAAATCAAAAAAAGTTTTTTTGCAAAACTTGGTGCCTTATTTATGAAAAAAACCTTCAAAGGTTTAAAGGGCAAGTTAAATTATAACAACTATGGCGGCGCTGCATTTTTAGGTGTAAAAAAATTGGTTGTTAAGGGTCATGGTGCTAGCGACAGTTTAGCCTATTTAAAAAGCATAGAGCAAGTAATGACTTTGCACAAAAAAAATTATTGCAAGCTTATTGAAGAAGAACTTTCAAAAGTTGAGGAATAAATTTAATGCAAGAGATAGATTTTAAAAAAATAGAAAAAATAATTCACTATGGATTTAAAAACAAAGATCTTTTAAAAATGGCTTTTACACACTCATCATATGCAAATGACAATAACTTGCCAAGCAACCAAAGGTTAGAGTATTTGGGAGACAGTGTTTTAAACTTTATTGTTGCTGACTATCTTTACAATAATTATAACGTAGAAGAGGGTCAAATGAGTAAGTGGCGCTCTAAAATGGTTAACAGCGATAATTTAAGTAATATTATTGAAAGCCTGGGTTTAGATGAATTTTTATTGTTAGGTAAAAGCTTTGCAAAACAAAAAATAGCTAAATCTGTAAAGGAAGATTTGTTTGAAAGTTTGGTTGGTGCTATTTATACAGACAGCAGTATAGAAAAAGCAAAACGCTTTGTTTTTAGATTTATTGATGTTAAAAAGGCAGTTAAGAAAAAAGATAAAGATTATAAAACTGCATTGCAAGAGGTTGTTCAAAAGGTTAAAGGTTCAAATTTAGTATACTTTACTTTCGAATTACCAAAAGAACCAGGTGTATTTTGCGCAGAGGTATATATTAACGATGTTTTTGTTGCAAGAAGCCAAGCTACATCAAAAAAACAAGCACAAATAGATTGTGCAAAAATTGCACTAAGTGATAAGGAAGCACTAAATAAGATTTTAAATAAATAATTTTATTTAAGTTTAAAAATAAAAAAAGGAAAAAATTGAGTTGAACTTTAAGAAGATAGAACTAGTAGGTTTTAAATCATTTGCTGATAAGCTTGAAGTTAAGTTTGAGCCA
>JAFQOM010000147.1 GCA_017403205.1 Clostridia bacterium
ACATAATATGTAAAAGTAGGGGTTAATTTTAAAAATATTGTGCCAAGAAAAAAAAATAATAGGCTGTAAGGTTAAAATTGCAGCTTTTTATTTTATATAATGCTAAATAATTTTAGATTAAAAATTTTGTTAGATTTGATTAAACGTTATATACTATAGATGGAGGGAAAAGATGGCGGATAAAAATAGAGTTTTTTTTGTTATTGATATGAAGTCTTTTTTTGCCTCGGTTGAATGTGCTGAACGGGGATTAGATCCTTTTGAAACTAATTTGGTTGTAGCGGATGAAGCTAGAACAAAAGGGACAGTGTGTTTAGCAATTACACCTAAAATGAAAAGTTTGGGAGTTAAAAACAGATGCAGATTGTTTGAAATTCCAGCAAGTATTGAATATATTGTTGCAAAGCCTCGAATGAAAAAGTATATTGAATATGCAGCAAAAATTTATGAAATTTATTTGAAATATATAGACAAAAATGATATTCATGTTTATTCAATTGATGAATGTTTTATTGATGTTACAAGTTATTTAAAGCTTTATAAAATGAAGGCAAAAGAATTTGCTAATAAGCTTATGGCTGAGATTAGAGATCGACTTGGGATTCCTTCCAGTGTAGGAATTGGTACAAATATGTTTTTAGCAAAAATAGCCCTTGATATAACTGCAAAACATGCTGTTGATAGAATTGGCTGGCTTGATGAGGAAAAATTTAAAAAGGAACTTTGGCATCACACTCCAATAACTGATTTTTGGTCAATTTCTACTGGAACAGAAAAGCGTTTGTCTAAATTTGCTATTTTTACAATGTATGATTTAGCACACTTTGAAAGTACGGAACTTTTGTATAAGGAGTTTGGTATTAATGCTGAACTTTTGATTGATCATGCTTGGGGGAGAGAAACTTGCCTGATCAGCGATATAAAAAATTATAAGAGAAAGTCTATATCTTTTTCATCATCTCAAATCTTGCCATGTGCTTATATGCATGATAAAGCAAAATTAGTTTTAAAAGAAATGATTCAAACTGGATGTTATAATTTAGCTAGGCATGGTTATGTAACAAATCATGTTCATGTTTTTGTTGTATATCAAGGCGATAAAAAAGAGAGTGTTAAAGCAAGCGTTACTATGCGAGAGGTAACAAATGCTTATTCTATAATTGTAAAGTATGTTGAAAAGATGTTTGATAATATTGTAGACAAAACAAAAGAGATAAGAAAGTTGGGGTATGACTTTTCATCTCTTATGACAGTTGAGCAAGAGCAATATGATTTTTTTACAGATATTGGTAAGATTGATAAAGAAAAAAAGATTGTAGAAAGTGTTATAAAGCTTCAAGATAAGTACGGCAAAAACGCCGTTTTAAGAGGCATGGATTTGGAACAGGGTGCAACTCAAAAAGACAGGAATGCGCTAATAGGAGGCCATAACGGTGAATAGAGAGGACAGGGCAAAACAATTTATGCCATTTGACGCATTAAAAGGGTTAAGTGACGCTTTAAAAATGAAAGAATATGAACATGATAGAATTTGTAAAAAGGATTTAAGTGAAGAGAAGATTTTTAATATATCAAACACTTTATTAAATATTAAAAAAAATGATTTGATAAGTGTTGAATATTTTTGTGATGGGCATTATTTAAATATTTGTGGAAGGTGTTTAGTGGATATTGCAAATAAAAAAATCATTGTGTCGCAAGTGCAAATAGATTTTGACAGTATTTATGATATAAAAAAGATTGATTAAAAGAAGCAGATGTATAATTGCTTCTTTTTTATTAAAAGTGATTAATATTAAAGATTAAGTTTTATAAAAATCCTTTATTATATCTGTGAAATTGTGTTATAATCAATTTATAAATATTTAAAACTAAAGTGAGGTGTTTGTATGACGGATATTGAAATAGCAAACAGTATAGAATTAAAGCCTATTGTGGAGGTTGCGGAATCTCTTGGCGTTAAATCGGAAGATATAGAACTTTATGGTAAATATAAGGCGAAAATTTGCAATAGTAATTTTAAACCAAAGGGCAAACTTATTTTAGTTACCGCTGTTAACCCTACAAGTGCTGGTGAGGGGAAAACAACTGTTTCTATAGGTCTTGCAGATGGCATGAAAAATATTGGAAAAAATGTTTGCTTGGCTTTGCGTGAGCCGTCTCTCGGTCCTGTTTTTGGAATTAAAGGCGGTGCAACAGGTGGAGGTTATAGTCAAGTTGTTCCTATGGAAGATATTAATCTTCATTTTACTGGAGATTTTCACGCTATAACAAGTGCCAACAATTTACTATGCTCTTTTATAGATAATCACTTGTTTCAAGGCAATGCTTTAAATATAGATCCTAAAAAAATAGTTTTTAATAGGTGTTTGGATTTAAATGATAGATCTTTAAGACAAGTTAATGTTGGTATTGGAGAAAAGAACGGTATTGAAAGATCTGATAGGTTTAATATTACAGCAGCGTCAGAAATTATGGCAATTTTGTGCTTATGTGAAAATATGCAAGATCTTAAAAACAGACTGGGAAATATTTTAGTTGCTTTTACATATGATAAAAAACCTATTTATGCCAGGGATTTAAAAGTAAATGGTGCTATGGCTGTTTTGTTAAAAGATGCAATCAAACCAAATTTGGTTCAAACATTAACAGGTACACCAGCTTTTATTCACGGTGGTCCTTTTGCTAATATTGCACATGGGTGCAACTCTATTATAGCAACTAAACTTGCGCTTTCTTATGCAGATTATGTTGTTACTGAAGCTGGTTTTGGTGCAGATCTTGGAGCACAAAAATTTTTTGATACAAAGTGCAGAATTGGCAACTTGAAACCAAATGCTGTTGTTTTAGTATGCACTATAAGAGCTTTAAAAATGCATGGCGGTGTTGAAAAAGAATTGATTTTGCAAAAAGATATGGATGCTTTAAAAAGAGGTATTGCAAATCTAGAAAAACATATTGAAAATATAAAAACTGTTTATGGTTTACCATGTGTTGTTGCTATTAATAAATTTAGCTTAGATAGCCAAGATGAAATAGATTATGTAAAACAAGTTGTATTGACTCATGGGGTTGAGGCTATTGTTGGCGATGTTTGGGCTCAAGGTGGTAAAGGGGCAGAAAAACTTGCACAAAAAGTTGTAGAATTGTGTGACAAAGATAATACAAATTTTAAATTTAGTTATAATGTAAAAGATGATATAGAAAAGAAAATTGAAGATATTGCAAAAAAAGTATATGGAGCAAAGTCTGTAGTTTATAGCGATAAAGCAAAAAGAGATATTCTTGATATAAATTCACTTCAAAAAGATTTGCCTGTTATTATTGCAAAAACACAATACTCTTTATCTGATAATTCCAAGCTATTAGGAGCTCCAACTGATTTTGAACTTAATATTAAAGAAGTTCAACTTAGGTCTGGTGCAGGGTTTGTTGTAGCGCTTGCAGGTAATATGCTTTTAATGCCGGGGCTTTCAAAAACGCCTGCTGGCGAAAAAATGGATATTAATGAAAATATTATTACTGGATTATTTTAATGAACTTTTACAAATATGTAAAAATGGTAATTATAATTTAAAAAAAAAGATGCTTTATAAAAGCATCCTTTTATTTGTTGTTATTTGGTTTTTTTATGTTTGTTAATTATATTCAGAAAAGATTTCCGCCATATTTTCTTCTATAACTTCTATAGATTGTGTGTGTTCTATAGCGCGAGAAAATGAGGAAGTGAATGTTAAAAAGTTGCGATTAAAAAATTGTTTGTCTTTTAAATAAAATTTAAATAAGGTTAATTTTATTAAATAAAAAATAACAATACTCTTTTGCAGGTTTTTAACAAACATACCATTTGTTAAGTGATTAAAAGTATAATGATTTATAAAATAGTTGAATAGTGGGTAAAGATTTTTTTTATTTTTTTTATTA
>JAFQOM010000148.1 GCA_017403205.1 Clostridia bacterium
GCAAAAAAACAAAAGCTGATTGACCGGCTGGTGGAAATGGGCGCATGCCGGAATGAAAAAGAGGCTGCTGCCCGGATCATGGCGGGAGAAGTATATATCAACGGCCAGAAGGCAAAGAACGGGGCCATAGTTTCGGCAAGTTTTTTGTGTAAAAATTTACTGAAAAACCTCGTAAATATAGGAGCAAGAATTATAATTCCTAAAACTGCAAGAAAACTTAATTGAAAACCAGCATCAAATAACCATAATGGATTTGAAATTAAAATTATAAGAGCAGCAACACTAAGAGAAGATAAACTATCATACTGAAATAGCCTAAGCCTTGCATAGAGCATTACCGCAGTCATAATAAATGCTCTTAACACAGATACTGTAAATCCACAAAGTAAGGCATATAGAAACACTACACTTATAATAACCCAAAAGGTAACCGCTCTATTTGCCTTGCACTTTTTAAGAATAAAACTAAGCATTGTAACAATAAATCCAACATGAAGCCCACTTACTGCAAGCAAATGCCCTATTCCGCTTGCAGAGTAACCGGCTTTAATCTCTTCACTTAGCCCTGCTTTGTCGCCAAACAACATTGTGTATGCAAGTTCGCTGTAATCATGGCTTAAATTTGCATCAAGAGAATCTTTTACCTTGTTTTTAATCTTTTCAAAGAACGTTGGATTGATTTTGTTCTTGGAAACAATATCGTCTTCTTCACCAAACCCCAAGTAATAAATTTTCTTGTTATAAAGTGAGAAGTTGTTTCTTTTATTATCAAAAAGTTTAATCTTTGAGAGTTCAGTTGTTCCATAAACCTCTTCGCCGAGAACAAACCCTTCACTATTCCCCGTTCCTAAATTAAGATAAAGCCTAACCTTACCATTAATACCATCTTTTTCTAACGTTTCTAGACTTGTCACAGAAACATTATCTAGTGTGATAACAACTTTGTCTTTATCGGTTAAATAAGTTCTCTCACAAACCCTTCCGCTTACTAAATATTCACCATTATAGTTAGGCTTTGCCTTGTATAATTCAATAAAACAAACTGAAAGCCCTGCGGAAACAGCAAAAGCAATAACAATAGAAAGAAGTTTAAACAATTTTTGAGATTTTGATTTTATTAACTTTATAATAAAAGTTAAAATTAAACATATACACATTATTGTTGCTAGCACAATATTAAAAGCCTTGCCGATGTAAAAATTTACAACACAAATAATACCTGCCACAAAAAATAGGCAAATAGAAAGAAATGGTCTATAATTAAAAAATCTATTTTTCTCTTGTGTATCCATATAAACAAATTATAACAATAATAATTTAAAACCACAAGGTTTTTATATAAAAAACAGCAACCAATAAAATTGCTGTTTAAATAATCATAAAATTTAAAATATTATGCATTTTTAATTTTTTTGAGTAAAACTTTTACCGATTTACGTTCATTTTTGTAATCGAAACAATATACATTTCCACCAAGTTTTGAAAAGCCCTCTAAATTAACTGCTTTATCATCTATAAAAATGCTTTCCTCTGGTGATATGCCCCACTTTTTTACTGCAAAGTTATATATGTCATCATAAGGCTTTGCTAAACCAACATTACAAGAAAAAATAATATCATCAAATAAAGAAATATCTAAAAATTCAGGAATTATTGATACTATGTCTTTATTCATGTTTGATAATATATAAAGTTTATAACCTTCTTTTTTTAGCCTTGTTATAAGTTTTATAACTTTTTTGTATACAAAGTTGTTCTTTGCAGTAAAAGGATAATTGTAAGCAGTTTCAATAATTTCCTTAGGATCTGATGCATTTTTACAAACAATTTCAAGAAGTTGAGCCTTTGTGACTTTGTTTAAGTCATAGTCTTCAAACACTTTTAATTTTTTATACTTTTTAAGGACTTCTTTAATTGTTAAATCAAAATATTGAGGATACTTCTTTAAATTCTCTTTTGATAAAAGTTTTTTTATCTTAACATTTTTATATCCTCTTATTACAC
>JAFQOM010000149.1 GCA_017403205.1 Clostridia bacterium
CAATAATGATAATTCTAATATTTTTCTATAATTAAAACTTTGCGAGCATGATTTAATAAGCTAAAAAAAGTTTAATATTTTTGATATTAATATTGCAATTTAAGTTTTTTTATAGTATACTTTATTTGCAAAAAAATTCTTATAAAGAGGTTGACAAATAAAGGAGAAATAAAATGGCAGATATATTCAATACAAACCAAAAAACTATAACAATTATGACTTGTTCAGCATGTAATGAGAATTGTAATCATTGTTATATAAGCTTTAAAGGCAACAGAAAAGTTGATGAATTAAGAAAAATGATAACCAACTTGCAAAAACAAGGTTGGCAAGTTATATTAAATGGCTCTGAGCCATTGCTTTTTGATGGTTTAGTGAATTTATATGGTATGGCTGATCAAGATAAAATTTTTTCTAATGGCAAAATACTATTACAAAAGCCAGAATTAATAGATGACATTGTAAAAAGCGGACTTAAAAAGATTTGCTTATCGTATCACTATGGTGTGCAAGACCAATGGTCAAGAGTTGAACTTGAGCATGTTGAAAAAGTTGCCAAAATGTGTAAAGAAAAAGGGCTTAATGTTTGTTTAATGTGTAGTTTGTGTCAAGAAAACTATTTACTGATTGATAAAATATGCACAAGAGCAAAAGAACTTAATGTTGATGAAGTACATTTTACGAACTTCATTTGTCAAGGAAACGCAGTAAAACGTGGTCTACAAAAACATATTTTATCTGAAGAACAAATACTTTATTCACTAAAAAAAATCAATGAGTTGAGAAATAAATATGATATAAATGATTTAAAAATCACTCGTTGTGGTTCGTTTGGTAATAATATCGGCTCAAAAAACTATTTTTGCGATGCTGGTATAACCGATCTTGTAATCACACCAGATAACGGTATTTACCCTTGCATATTTTTTGCTGGTATTGAAAAATATAAACTTGGGGAATATGTTGATGGAGAAATAAAACTAAATAAAATATGCAAGCATGATTGTAATGGTTGTTTTGCAAAAGACATTCTAAATTATAAAAAAGATATGCCAAATCTTATTCAAAACATATAATGTTTTAATACGACAGTCTAAATTGGACCATCGTATTTTTTATTAAATATCTTAATTTTATTATGGTGGATAATTTTATTTGGCCATCCTTTTTTAAGCCCAGAATGCGGTTCACCTGTTAGCCCTATTGCCATAAAATGTCCAAGGTGCGGCTGTGAATTATAATTACTTATTTAAAAAGCAAAGCCATAACAAATTGTTATGGCTTTTTTAATAAAAAAATTTAAAAGCAACAATACTTTTTTGGTAATAAAACTTTGTAAAAATTATGTTAAATGATAAACATAAATATTTAAAATGATGATCTGGTTAAAGTTATAATTAATTTTAAAAGAAAAAACTTTAAGTAAATTATAAAATAAAAATCCACGGGTAAACCCCGTGGTTTTTCATCAATGGGGTAACACCCCTTGTTCTAGCAACGCGTAAACGCGTAGTCTACTCTTGCGAATCGCGACCTTGCCTTTATTTTTTCTTAAATGGGTCTACCAATTCCTGCATTGTCATTTGTTCCATTTTCTTATCTTCTTTCAATTGGTTCGCGATATACTCTTTTATCTTTTTCGTATTCTTCCCAACTGTATCTACATAATACCCTGTACACCAAAATTCTCTATGCCTATATTTTAACATTAGATTAGTAAACCTTTGATATATCATTACTGTACTTTTCCCTTTTAAATATCCCATAAATCCGCTTACGCTTAACTTCGGCGGAATCTCTACCAGCATATGTACATGGTCCGGACATACTTCAGCCTCGAGTATATTTACTCTTTTCCATTCGCACAAACTCCTTAGAATTGCCCCTATCTCTCTTTTCTTCTCCCCAAAAAATACTTTCCTTCTATATTTAGGTGCAAATACTATGTGATACTTGCAATTCCAAGTCGTATGTGCTAAACTATTTGTGTCGTTCTTCATGACATTACCTCCTGTGCTTTTATTTTTTGTGTAGACTACAAAAAAATTTTACCACAGGAGGTATTTTTATGCAAAGGTTAACCTCTTTTGCACCACGGGACTATCCCGTGGTTTTCTGTAAACAATAAGCCTGTTTTACAATGTAAAACAGGCTCGTTTCTATTATTCAACATGTCTTTTTTTCTTTTCGTTTTTGTGCGACTTTGTTCGCAAAGGAGATTTTTTAATTATTTTATAAA
>JAFQOM010000150.1 GCA_017403205.1 Clostridia bacterium
TAAAAACATTATTTAAAAACCGAGTTTAACCTTATTTATTTGACCTTTTTTTAAAAAAATTATAATATTAACTTATCAAATTTTAATGGGAAACAAAATGGATAAAATAAATGTTGGTTTGTTTATAGATACTTGGTACCCTATGGTAGATGGGGTAATTATGGTTGTAGATAATTATGCTAAAAGATTAGCAAAGTTTTGCAATGTTACTGTTTTTACGGTTAAGCCTACAAAAAAAATTGAAAAAGAATATTTATATAAAGTTGTGCAATGCAAAACTAGCAAGATTGCAGGTCTTGATTACGATTTGCCTTGGCCAGATTTTGATGAAAAGTTTAAAAAAGAAATAAAAAAAAGCAATCTTGATATAGTTCATATTCACTCTCCATTTTTTGTGGGGTCAATGGGTGTTAAGTATGCAAAGAAGCATAAAATACCGGTAGTAGCCACAATGCATTCGCAATTTGAAAAAGATTTTCAAAGGGCTGTAAATTTTAAGCCAATTGTAAAGGGTTTGTTAAAAAATGTAATGAAAGTTTTTAATAAATGTGATGAGTATTATGGCGTAAATGCAAAAATTTCTCAAATTTTTAAAGAGTATGGGGCAAAGCATTTGCCACTTGTGCAAAGAAACGGCACAGACCTTGAACCCATACAAGATGAAGATGCTGCAATAAAATTAGTAAACAAAAAATTTAATTTAAAAGAAGATGAAATAGTTTTCTTGTTTGTAGGTAGAATAAACAAGTTAAAGAACGTGTTTTTTATAGTCGATGCCTTATCTAAACTTAAAAATAAAAACTTTAAAATGCTGTTTGTTGGTGAAGGACAAGATATGCAACAATTAAAAAAACATGTTGAAGAGTTGTCTTTGAAAAATAATGTTATTTTTACCGGTAAGATTATGGATAGAGAACTTATAAAAGCAATATATTTAAGAGCTAAGTTGTTTTTGTTTCCATCTAAATATGATGCTAGTTCATTAGTGCAAATAGAGGCGGCATCTCAAAAAACACCTACAATATTTTTAAAAGATTCTGCTACAAGTGCTACTGTTACAGATAACATAAACGGTTTCTTGAGTGAAGATTCTGTAGATGCTTTTGCAAACAAAATAACAGAAGTCATAGAAAATGAATCCCTGTACAATAAAGTAAGTCAAGGTTGTTTTAGAGATTTGTATGTGTCTTGGGATGATTGTGTAAAGGAAATGTATCAAAAATATTTAGAACAAATAGAAAAGAAAAAACAATATTTAAAACAAATAAAAGAAAATAAAAAATCACGAAAATAATTCGTGATTTTTTATTGATATAACACTTTTGTTTGAAGATTAATTTATATTGCAGTATAAATTAATCATTATATTTGTAGATGATATGCATAAAAATCATTTAAAAACTATTTTAATTTTATCATGCTTTTAATTTTTATGTTTTTATGTTTTTTTTGAATAAAAACATTAGCATTGCTAGTGCTAGTCAAAAGGAGATTTTGAAGCACTGTTTTGCAGACAAAATTTATAAAATAATGCTTGA
>JAFQOM010000001.1 GCA_017403205.1 Clostridia bacterium
AAATAATAAATATAAAAATAAATATAAATAAAACAAATAAAAAAAATGATATGAAATAAACCTTAACTTTTACATTCATATCATTATTTTGTTATATTAAAATATTTTTATTTATACGTTATAAATAACATATAAAATTATGCCTAACAATCAAACCATGACTTACCAGAGTTAACACTAACCAATAGCGGAACAGAAAGTTTTACTACATTTTCCATATTGTCTTTTAATATCTTAGCAACCGTTACTATTTCTTCTCTAGGGGCATCAACTATAAGTTCATCATGTACTTGTAATATAAGTTTGCTTTTTAAATTATTTTCTTTTAATGCCTTAGATACTTTTATCATTGCTAACTTTATAATATCACTTGCAGTCCCTTGCAACGGCATATTCATAGCAACTCTTTCGCCAAATTGCCTTGTCATGTAGTTAGGTGCAAATAATTCGTTAATCTTACGCCTTCTATTAAATAAAGAATATGAATATCCATCAACCTTAGCGTGTGCTACATTATCATCCATAAACTCTTTAACCTTTGGATATCTTTCAAAATATCTTTCTATATACTGCTTTGCCTGTTTTCTTGTAGAATCTATATTTTGTGCTAATCCAAAGTCTGAAATTCCATAAATAATTCCAAAGTTAACTGCCTTAGCATCTCTTCTCATTGCCGGGGTTACTAATCCTATATCAACACTAAAAACCTCGCTGGCAGTAAGTGCATGTATATCAATATTATCATTATAAGCTTTAATTAACTTTTCATCTTGTGACATATGGGCTAAGAGCCTTAGTTCTATTTGAGAATAATCCGCACCCACAAGTGCGCCATCTTCATATGAGGTTACAAACATCTTTCTTAAATTTTTACCCTCATCGTCTCTTACGGGTATATTTTGTAAATTTGGCTCACTTGACGACAATCTGCCTGTTGCAGTTAGCATTTGATTAAAAACCGTGTGAATAACATTATTTTCTTTTGACACTATGTTTTTGTATGCTTCAACATACCCATTATTAATTTTTTGGATTTTTCTATATCTTATAACAGCAGGAATAATAGGGTGCATATCAAACATTTCTTCTAAATGCTCTATACTTGTTGATCTTTTTTTGTTGTTATAGCAAACAAGTCCAAGCTTATCAAATAAAATCTCGGCTAATTGCTTTGGCGAATTAATATTAAAATCACACCCAGCCAAACGTTTTATGGTATTAGATAGGGCGTCTATTTCTTGAGTATATCTCACAGATAAATCATTTAATATATCTATGTCAATTTTAAATCCAGTGTTTTCCATTTGATACAAAACATCGATTAAAGGAAATTCTACATTATAATATAATTCAGCCAATTTATTTTTTTCTAAATCTGATTTAATTGTATCTAATATAGTTAACAAACCTACGCATAAATTGTCTTTATTTAAATTATAAAAAGTAACAAAATTATCTATGTTTGCCTCTCGTTCACCAACTATTAACAAATAAAAAGCTAACATAAAATCAAATTTAATACCATTTAACTGTATATTAAAGTTTTTAAGTATGTGTTTATGTGCCTTTGCATTGCAAAGATATTTACTAACATCTTCATCTTCAAACACCTGTTTTAAACATGTAAATGCTAGACCTATATCTAAATAGTTATCAATTAAATCACCTTGAACTTTTAAAACAAACTCACAATTTTTATCGTATGCAAAAGTTAGTCTTTCTTCGTTTATATCAAAACACAACATCTTGGCTTTTTTAATGTGTTTTATTTGTTTTTCAAGATCTTCAATAGATTGAATTTCTATTTTATTAACTTCAATATTTGAGGTTACATTAGCCCCATCTACATTAAAAAATAAATCTGGTCTTTTTGTAAGAGAATTAAACTCATAATTTTTAAAAAAGTCAAAAACATTTTGATTAAACGGAAAGTTATATTCTAAATTTGACAATTCTATATCAACATCAACATTAGTGTTTATAGTCGCTAATTGTTTTGATAAATAAGCGTTATCCTTATCATTTTGTAACTTTTCTAACAATTTACCTTTTAAACTATCTAAATTTTGATAAACACCATCTAATGTAATAAATCTATTTAATAAATCAAGCGCTGTCTTTTCGCCAACACCCGCTACACCAGGAATATTGTCAGAACTATCTCCCATAAGAGCTTTAAGTTCAACAATTTGATATGGATCCAAATTCATTTCATCCTTTAAAGACTTTAAAGTCATCTCTTTTACTTCTGTTACGCCTTTTTTTGTAAGCCACACATCTGTATTGCTATTTATTAATTGCAAAGCATCTTTATCCCCTGTAACGATTATATTTTTAACGCCATCAAATTTTCTAGATAAAGTGCCAATTAAATCGTCAGCTTCATAACCTTGTTTTTCTATAAAAAAGATACCCATAGCATCCAGCATGGTTTTTAGTATAGGAAATTGAGATTTTAATTCTTCTGGTGTTTGCTTGCGTTTTGCCTTATAACCAGAATACATTTCATTTCTAAATGTTTTTTTGCCATAATCAAGACATACTGCAATATATTTTGGTCTTCGATCCAAAATTGTTTTTATTAGAATATTTGCAAAACCATATACACCATTAGAAAATTCACCTTTGCTATTAGAAAGCAGTGGTAAAGCATAAAAAGCACGGTTTATTAAACTATTTCCATCAATAATAACTAACTCATCCATATAAAACCAACTACAATAATTTTTAACTTATTTTATAAAATTTAAAACAAATATTGCTTTAATTATTAATTTCTTCGTCAAGATACGTTGCCTGTATATCTGCAACATGAAAAAGAACTGCAAGCGGATATTGAGCAAAAACCTGGCTTAATCCGTAAAATCCACCTTGAACACGATTATCAAAGCCTCCCATATGCCAGTTGATTGATAAAGCCTCTTCTCTTGTAAGCTTCATAAATCCAGAAATCATATAAACTGACTTTTCGCCATGTCCATAGGGTAAATTATCTGAATATGCATAATAAGGTTGCTTTGTCCACTCATTGTTTACTTTTACGTTTTTGTAATCAAGTTTATAACAATCAATTTTACAAACGTCATGAAGAAGAGCAATAATTGCAATAGTTTCATCACTTGCAATATTTTTTAGGTTATCACCATATTCATTTAATAAATTTTGTTTAAAGCGCTTATAGGTTAGAATAGAGTGATAACACAACCCTCCTGCAACTGCAGAGTGAAATTTTGTGCTTGCTGGAGCAACAAAAAAATCTGTTTTTTTAATCCAATCAAGCAACTCTTTTGCTCCATCTCTTTTAATATTGTTTTCAAAAATTTCTATAAATTCTTGTCTATTTTTGTTAATTATATTTTCATCCATACTGTTAAACCCTTTTATAATTTGAATTTTATCACAAATAATAAAATTAGTCTAATATTTATTTTTTTCAATTAATATTTAAATCAAAATTTTAGCGCAAAAAAAGATGCAACCTTTATTTTAAAAGTTACACCTTCAAATAATTTAAAAATTATTTTAAAATTATTCTGCTTTTGTTTTTTTTGTTGTTGCTTTTTTAGCTGCAGGTTTTTTTGCAGGTTTTTCTTCATCGGCAACTTTTGTAGATTTTTTTGCAGGTTTCTTTGCAGGTTTCTTTGCAGGTTTTTCTTCAACAGCAACTGTTGCAGGTTTTTCTTCAACTACAGGAGCAGTTTCTTCAACTACTACTTCTGCTTTTGATTTATGCAATAAAGCACTTAACCTAGCAATTTTTCTGCTAGCATTGTTTTTGTGAATAACACCTTTTGTTTCTGCAGAGTCAATATATGAAACAACATCTTTAAGCATTTCTTCTGCTTTAGCAGGATCTTTTTTGCATGCTGCTCTGAAATTTTTAATCATAGTTGCCATTGTTGACTTAACGTATCTGTTTTCTTGTCTTCTTCTTTCAATAACAGAAACTCTCTTTTTTGCTGATTTAATATTTGGCATTGTATGAACTCCTTTTTAATACTGGACAATTCTAACACAGAAAAAGTTAATTTGCAACATTTTTTTTAATATTTTTATATACTTATTTTATTTATTTGTTTTTATAACCATTTAAAGCAAAAATTTTAATTTAAGATATATGCTAAAAGATAGTTTAAAGAGTTTTTTGCATCCATTCCACCGCTTTTTATTAAATATTCTACTTCCACACATTTATCAAAAATTTGTTTTAATGATTTTTGTGAAAAAAAACTAGCTTGTTGACGGTATTTTGATACAGCATATTCTTTTATGTTAAGCAAAGTTGCTAATTCTTGAACAGAAAATTCACTTCTAGCCACAAAAAACAATCTTCTAAAATGATTTGAAATAGTTGCTACTATGGATGAGGGTTGTTCTTTATTTTTTAACATAGCATCAATTAACATAAACGCTTTATCATTTTGTTTTTGACTTATTGCTTGAGTTAAATCAAAAATAACATACTCTATATCCTTTGTTACATTGTTTTCTACATCAATTTCTTCAATAATGTCACCTGCTAACTTTATTGACTGAAATTTATTTATTTCAGTTATGACTTTTGTAACAGAATAGTTACAATAATCTAACAACCTTTTAAATGCTGAATGTGAAAATTTTAGTTTTAATTTTTCAGCCATATTTCTTGCAAGCAATACAAGGCCGTCATTTGAAAGTTTATCACATTCAATTTTTGTGCCATATGGCTCTAAAGAAGAAAAAAAATCGTTTTGTGCTGTTGAGAAAAAAACAATTGTTGTTGTAAGATTTGGCTTTTTAAGATAGTTTATAAAAATCTTTTTTTCTGCTTCACTTTTTTTATTTATATAATCCTGCACTATAACTAACCTATTTTGATCGCAAAAAGGCATAACTTGGCAC
>JAFQOM010000016.1 GCA_017403205.1 Clostridia bacterium
AAAGAAACACTTCTATTCACAACACCAACTTGCCCTAACTGTAAAATGGCTAAGAAACGTTTAACTGATGCTAGAATTTATTTTAGAGCTATTGATGCAACACAAGAAACTGAACTTGCTAAAAAATTCGGTGTTCAAAAAGCTCCAACTCTTGTGTTAAAAGGTAATGGTGAAGATAGATTTGAAAACGTGTCTGATATTAAAAAATATATTGAAGAAAGAAAAAAAGGATAAAACATGTTTGATATTATAATAATCGGCGGAGGGATGGCAGGAATGACTGCCTCCCTTTATGCTTTAAGAAACAATAAAAAAGTTCTTTTAATAGAAAAAGAGAGTGTTGGAGGGCAAATCGCAACAAGCCCTAAAGTAGAAAATTATCCAACACATAAAAGCATTTCTGGTGCAGAACTTGCAGACCAATTATTTGAACAAATTTTAGATTTAGGCGTTGATTTTGAGCTCGAAAACGTGCTTAAAATAGACAAACAAGATAAAACATTCATTGTTACAACAGATTATAATAAATATGAGGCTAAGGCTGTAATTTTAGCTACTGGTGTTAAACATAGAACTCTAGGTATTGAAAATGAAGAAAAGTTCATTGGTAAGGGTGTTTATTATTGTGCTATTTGTGATGGACCATTCTTTAAAGGCCAAGATGTAACACTTATTGGTGATGCAAATAGTGCAATGCAATATGCTTTAATGCTTGCGTCATATTGTAAAACTGTGAATATGTTTACTTTGTTTGATAAATTTTTTGGTGAAAAAGCACTTGAAGACCAAATTAGAAAAACTCCAAACATAAAAATTACTCATAATGTTAAAGCTGTTGGTTTAAAGGGCGAAAATGGCCTAGAATCAATAGTTTTTGAGAGAAACAATAAAGAAACTTTTGAGCATAAAACAAATGCTGTGTTTGTTGCTATTGGACAAATTCCAGACAATAGTGCTTTTGAAAATTTAGTCGATATAGACAAAGCTGGTTATATCGTTGCATCTGAAGATTGTGAAACAAAAACAGAAGGATTATTTATTGCTGGCGACTGCAGAACTAAGGCTATTCGTCAAGTTGCAACAGCTGTTGGTGATGGTGCAATTTGTGCAACGAAAGCTTGTAGGTATTTGCAAACTTTAGGGGAATAGAATGGAAATTTTAGGCTTAGAAAAGGTTTCTTTTGTTGATTACGAGGGTTTTGTTTGTGCCACAATTTTCACTGGCGGTTGTAACTTTATGTGTCCATTTTGCCACAATTCGAGTTTGGTTAATAAACAAGCAAACTTAATCAGCGAAGAGGAAGTTCTATCTTATTTGAGTTCAAGAAAAAAACTTTTAGATGCAGTAACAATTTCTGGTGGAGAACCAACTCTCCAAAAAGATTTAAAAGATTTTATTATAAAGGTTAAAGCTCTTGGTTTTAAAGTTAAATTAGACACTAATGGAACAATGCCTGACGTTGTTAAAAATTTAATAGATAACAACTTGTTAGATTATGTTGCTATGGATATTAAAA
>JAFQOM010000151.1 GCA_017403205.1 Clostridia bacterium
TTACATCATCCATACTTACAATGTCGGTCTTAGCAATGATTTCAGAATTCTTAATAACCAGAATTTCTCCAAGTTTATCTCCTTGTTTGATTGGTGCTTGTATATCTTGACTTATAACAAGTTTTGTTGAAATATCATCACTATCCTCGGTTTTTTTTGTTAAAACAAAAATTTCTTCTTTTGGCTGTATGTTTACATAACTTGATCTACCGTTTAATATTTTTATTAAATCATTTTCTAAATAATTTTTTGATATTATCTGTTTATTTTCATAATTTGAAAAACCATAATTTAATAAATTTGATGTTTCTGCAAATCTTGCCTTTCCATTTTCAGCTCCCAAAACGACTGCTATAAGTCTTAAATTTGCCCTTTTTGCAGTAGCTGCCAAGCAATAACCAGCCTCGCTTGTTGAGCCTGTTTTTCCACCATCGCAACCTTCATAATACCTTATTAATTTATTTGTGTTAACAAGTTCTGTTTCCCTATTATTGTTATGCTTTAATTTATCCATCCATATAGTACTGTATCTGTGATAATTTTCATAAGAAGAAACTTCTTTTAATAAAACAGCACAATCTTTTGCACAAGAAAATTGATTGGTTGCTGGCAAGCCTGTACAATTTGAATAGTTTGTATTATCTAGTCCAAGTCTTTTAGCCTCAGCATTCATCATATTTACAAAATTTTCCTCACTTCCTGCAATCTTTTCTGCCAACAAAACACTAGCATCATTAGCAGAACTAACTATTACACTTTTTAAAAGGTCCCCAATGCAATATTCTGTGCCCTCTTCTATAAAAACTTGAGACCCGCCCATAGAGGCTGCTTTTTTAGATGCAACAACTTTGTCATCTAATCTAATTTTTCCATCTTCTAATTGTTTGCATGTTAAGTTGATTGTCATTAATTTTACAATACTTGCAATGGGTAGTTTGTCTGTTGAATTCTTTTCAAACAAAATTTGACCTGACTTGTGATCTATTAAAATCATTGCTTTAGCTGAATACTCCTTTGTAGATGCATAAGCATGTTTAAAGCATGTAATTGATGAAGAAAATATTAATAAAACAATTGAAAATGTAATAGAAAAAAATAAGCAGAACTTTTTATACATAATAAATGTACTCCTTTTAAATTAGTATCTGCTTATTTTTAAAAATTATTAAATGAATATGATATTTAAATTTTATAAATTAAACATTTTTTATAAATTTTGAAAGCAACTCTAGATAGTATGTACTTGCGCACTTTCTATTGTAAACAATATCTTCATGTTTAATTTTGCTGTTTGTAAATGCGGAAGCATGATTTGTAATTAAAGCATATGTGCATACAGGTAATCCACAATATTTTGCCGCTATTATTTCTGAGCATATATTAAAACCTATAATATCGCCACCCATGGAAAGCGCTAGTTTTGTTTCACTAACCGTTTCAGCTGATGGCCCTGGAAATTCAATTGCAATACCCTTTTTGACTTTAATTGCCATTTCATTTTTTGCCGTATAAACAAGCATATCAATCATTTCTTGATCATAGGCATCTATCATAT
Source organism: Clostridia bacterium (assembly GCA_017403205.1). The sequence goes on from JAFQOM010000151.1 coordinate 1,556, forward strand.
CAATAAATTTGTGGCCATACTTGTTAAATGTTAAACCATATAATGGGTTGCGTCCGGTAAAATTTATATGATCTGTAAAAGTAACAATATCGCCAACTTTCAACTTATGATTAATCGCACCAACAGAAGAACTTATAATTAGTTTTTCACAACCCAGCTCTTTTAACAAAAAAACCGGAACAGCAACATCTTGTTGGTCATAGCCCAAGTAGTAATGTAGCCTTCCTAAACTTACAATAATTTTTCTGCCGTTGATCGTTCCAAAGATAAGTTTGTTTTCTTCTCTATCGGATCCTAAAATTTTCATATCAGGAATATCTCTAAAATAAAGCTCAACCTTGTTTTCTATTTCATCTAAGAAATCTGAAAAACAAGGCCCAATTATCACCCCAATTGAACCTTTTGTGTCAGGAACTTTTTTTGAAATATATTCAACAATTTTATCGATATCAACCATAAAACCATTCTCCATTAAACATATTTTAACACAAATAAATCAAACTTCCTACAACTTTTTTAAAAAAATTAAATTAAA
>JAFQOM010000152.1 GCA_017403205.1 Clostridia bacterium
AATTTATTTTATTTTATACCTCACTTAAAAAATAATAAAGCTCATAAGCTTGATTAAGCTTATGAGCTTTTTATTTTTAGTTTGTTAAATTTTTTTATAAAAACAAAACGCAAATCATGGATTGTATGATTTGCGTTTTGATTGGCGGAGAAGGCGGGATTCGAACCCGCGCACGCTGTTACACGTCTAACCCCTTAGCAGGGGGTCCCCTTGAGCCTCTTGGGTACTTCTCCAATAGAACAGAGTTGAGTCTATCAAATTTTTTTTTAGTTGTCAATGTTTTTAAAAACTATTTTTTAAAATTTAATTATACTCAATGTAATGCTCTTCGTTTATCAAATAAATTTAATTCAAAATTCCATAGATATGGAAAATTAATAAAATATAAACTTGCTATATTGATTTTATATAAAATCTTTTTAAGTTTAATTTTATAATTTCTCCTGTTTTTTATTACTTTTTTTTAATCAACTAAAAATAACATTTCATTAAAATAGATAAATGTTTTATCTAACTTTACTTAAATCTCCATTCAAAACAATAGGCGAAAATCCAACAAGTTCGTCATGTAAAATGCCCTCTGGCAAAGGATTAATAAAGTATATTTTTTTGTTAAGCCTAAAAGCATCATAAACTTCTAAAAAAGTAGCGCCGCCAATATAGTTCTTTTGACCGTTCTTGTCAAAATTTAACACTAAAACAGCATCCATTTTAGAAATTGTTTCTTCACTTTGCTTATACATTCTTGCTTTAAATTTGGCGTGTTCTTCTGCGCCTTTTTCTCTATATAAAGACTCTGTTTCAGGGGCGTCAAAACAATTAGGAAGAAAAATCTCATGCCCCATGTTTTCTAATTGCTTTTTAAAATCTAAAACTTTGTTATAAAAAGCCTTACTACAAATCAAAAATACTTTCATTTTAAAAACCCTTTTAATAATAAATTTAAATACGCTACAATGTAAAAAAAATTATTTATACAAATTTTAACCTGTAAAAATAACCTTAAATTTTATTGTAAATTGCCTCTGCAACTTTTAATCCATCTTGAGCACTAGACATAATTCCACCAGCATAACCAGCACCTTCACCCACAGGATAAAGCCCCTTTATGGAACTTTCATAATTTTCATCTCTCAATATTGTTAACGGGCAACTGGAGCGAGACTCTATTGCAATAAGCAGGTTTTCATCTGCAGCAAAATTCTTAAGTTTTTTGTTTAAAAGCGGAAAAGCCTGTTTTAAACTTTTTACAATAAAATCTGGCAAGCACTCTTTTATATTACAATATTTTACCCCTGGTAAATAACTAGGATTAACTTTACTCAATTTACAGTTATCTTGTGTGTCATTTAAAAAACCCTTTACTGTTTGACAAGGAGCATCAAAATTGTTCCCACCCAACTCAAAAGCTTTTTGCTCATATCTTTTTTGAAAATATATTCCTGCTAAAGGATGTGTTGAATTGTAATCATCAGGTACAACGTTTACTAAAACTGCACTATTAGCATTTTCTTTATCTCTTGCAAACAGACTCATACCATTTGTTACAACTTCTCCATCATCGCTACTTGACAAAACAACCTGCCCGCCTGGACACATACAAAAAGTAAAAACACTTCTACCATTTGGCAAATGGCAGACCAGCTTATAATCAGCATTTGGCAACCCGTCTATTTTTTCTTTTCCGTACTGGCTTAAATTTATTTCACTTTGCTTTTGTTCAATTCTAACACCCATTGCAAAAGGTTTTTGTTTTATTAACACGTTGTGTTTATGTAAACACTCAAAAGTATCTCTAGCACTATGTCCAACACACAAAAACAAATGGTCTGCTTTTTGTAGAGTTTGCTTTTTTGTATAAACATCTTGCAACACAACTTGTTTTATCTGACCACAATCTTCAACAATATCAACAAGCTTAGTTGAAAACATAAATTTTCCACCTAAGATTATAATTTCTTGACGAATATTTTTTACAACTTGTTTAAGTTTGTCGCTGCCAATGTGAGGTTTTGCTTGATACAAAATTTGTTCTGGTGCCCCATGGTTTACAAATTCATTTAAAACAACCTTGCAAAAATCATTATTTAGGTTTGTATTCAACTTACCATCACTAAAAGTTCCTGCTCCACCTTCGCCAAATTGAACATTACTATATTTATCAACAATACGGTTTTTCCACAAGTTTTCTACATCTTTTGTCCTTTCATCAACCTGCTTGCCTTGTTCAACGATAATTGGCTTAAGCCCCATTTTAGCCAACGCTAAAGCTAAAAACATGCCACTAGGCCCAAAGCCTACAATAACAAAGTTTTTATTTGATTTGATTTTTTTATATTCAATCAACCTTTTTACATTATTATATTTTAAACTTAAATACTTATCTTCCAAGTTGTTTTTCAAACAAACCGCAAAAGAACATATATATTTTATATTAGGTTTACGTCTAGCATCTATAGAGATTTTTACAATTTCAAAAGATTGTATATCTTTTTTGCTAATTTTTAATCTACTGCTAATTGAGTTTAAAATATCATCATCTTTATACAAAATCGGAAGAACTATCTCGTCAACTTTAATCATAAACTATCCCCCACAATTTTACCGCTAGTCCATGCCCATTGAAGATTGTAGCCACCACAAACCCCATCAACATCACAAACTTCACCGCAAAAAAATAAATTAGGTGTTTTTAAACTCATCAAATTGCCGTCTAGATCGCCGATACATACTCCACCACTATTTACTTGATTATTATCAAACGCTCCGTTAACGCCAAATTTTAGGCCTTTAATTGCATGTGCCATATCTTCTATTTGTTTATTTGTAAGTTTTGTAGATATTAAGTTTGTATTAATGTGAGCCTGTTTAAAAACTTCGTTTGCAAGTGCGTTTTGAAAAAAACCAACAAAAAATTTATCAACAGAAACATTTAATTCCTTTCTTTTTTGAAGTTTTAAAATTAAATCTTGTTTTGAAACATCAGGCAACAAATCTATACTAACTTCACCAACAAAACTTCCGTTTCTTGAAAAAAGAGAAGACAAATTAAAAATCACAATCCCACTTAGCCCTCCATCTTTAAAAAGAACTTCTCCCCTTTCAGCAACAATTTGCTTACCGTTTGTTGCTGTTACAATCACATCCGAAACCTTTATGCCGTTTAAATCTTTAATTTGACTTGATTTCAATGATACCAAACTAGACACAAATGGTTTTGTTTTTACATTTAACCTTGCTATCACCTTTAAAACATCTCCGCTGCCACAAGCAACAACTAGTTTATTGCAACAATAAACATCTTTGTCTGTTTTTATAAAAAACTTAGCCCTACCATTTGTCTTTTCACAAATTACGTCGCAAACCTTTTCTTGCAAAAACAAGTCTGCCTTTTTTACTATATTATTTGTTAATACATCAACAACAGATTTTGCACTATTGCTAATAGGATAACATCTACCCTCTTCGTCAAAATAAGTTTCTAATCCTAAAGAGTTAAAAAATTTTAATGTATCAAATTGATTAAATCTGTTTAAATAGCCATCTATATTTTGATTATAAAAGCAGGAATCTATATTTTTGTTTGTTATATTACACCTACCATTGCCTGTTGCCAAAAGTTTTTTTGCGGGCTTAGTATTTAAATCTATAACTGCAACTTTTTTATTTTTGCAGTTTAGCGCAGCCATACATCCACTTGCCCCACAGCCGATTATAACAACATCATAATTTTTCATATCATCCTCTTTTTTAACTAAAAAATTAACAAAACCGAAATAAATTATTTTTAACAAGTATATCATATTTTTATTTTAGTTGCTATTTTTATTAACAAAAAAAAGACATTTGTTTTATTAAATGTCTTTTTTTCAAACACCAATTTTGTCTTGTTATTTATCTTCTTTCTTTTGTTGAGCTTTTAAAAGATCACGAATATCTTTTAACAACTCCACATCTGTTTCAACTTTTGGTTTGTTTGCTTCTTCTTGAGCTTTCAATTCAGCAACTTCTGCTCTATAAGCAATTAAAGCATCCTTGTAAGCTTTTTTATCTTTTTTGTCAAATCCTCTTTCTTCAAGAACTTTTCTTTCGTCAGCTGTTGCTTTATTTTTTGTTGCTTTTGCTTGAGCTGTTTTTAGCATTTCGCTACTTTTCATAGCTACTTTTAAAATAACAAACAAAGTAAGTGCAATAATCAAAAAGTTAATAATTGCAGTTATAAATGCACCCCAATCAATATAAATACTCTTTGTCAAATCTAAAGCGCCGTCTGTATACCCCCTTTTTAAAAAGGTGTATGCACTTTCTAAGCCATTTTCGCCACCTAAAGATAAAAGCAAATTAATAAGCGGCATAATAACTTTGTCGGTAAATGCTTTTACAATTGCAGAAAATGCACTACCAACAATAACGCCAATAGCCATATCAACAATATTGCCACGGCTTATAAATTTTTTAAAATCAGCAAAAAACTTTTTCATAAACCAATAACTCCCTTTTCTTTTGTATTAAAAATCAGTTAAATTATAGCACAAAGATTATATTTTGCAAGAATAAATAAATTTAATTTTGTAATGCCGCTAAAAAACATCAGTAATTAAAATTTGAAATAAAAACAAATCATTTGCAATTGATTTTTAATTTTTGTTGTGCTAAAATACATGAGTAAATAAAAATGTTTCCTTAGTTAAATGGATATAACAGCCCCCTCCTAAGGGGCCGTTGCAGGTTCGATTCCTGCAGGGAACGCCACAAAAAAAACCATCTAAAACTAGATGGTTTTTATTTTTTATAATAACATCATTGAAAAATAACTTACTGGATACAACACGACCAAAAGCGCAATATTCATAACAAAATCTAATCCAATATAATACCATGTGCCATGCTTACTTTCTTCTTTATTATTATATTTAGCAAAGCACTTTAATGCAATTAGGCCTGATAATGAAGAAAATATAATGCCCAAACTTGCAACATTAACCGATATTAAAAGAGCAGGATAATTGTTTGTGAATTTAGAAAGCAATATAGAGCTTGGAACATTGCTTATAAGCTGACAAGACAAGTACGCGCAAAGAAACGTACTTCCATCAGCAAAGTCAGTAATAAAGTTTTGCACAGCAGGAATTCTTGACACATTTCCACTAAATATAAAGAAAGCTACAAACGTTAAAATAATTGTATAATCAACTTTAGCAAAAGTTTTTCTATCACAAAAAAGCATTGTTATAATTAATATTGGAAGAACAACATAAAAAGGTATTACCCCCCCCCTGCACAAATCAATAAAAACACTAAAACAAACAAGCAAATATATATTATAAGTTTAGGAATATTAATTTTGCAATCATACTCGTCGGCAAACATAATTGGTTCTTTTTTAATAAACATGCAACAAGCTACGATTAAAATTAGTGCACACAATGTAGGAATTGCCATAATTTTAAAAAATTCTAAAAGACCCACCTCGTAATAAGTAAACAAATAAATATTTTGTGGATTACCTATTGGAGAAAACATTCCACCTAAATTAGATGCAATGTTTTGCATAATAAAGGTAAACGCCATATATTTTGTTTGGCCTGTATATTTTAAAACAACAAAAGACAGTGGCAAAAATGTTAACAACGCCATATCATTTGCATTTATTAAAGATGATACATATGTGATAAAAACAAGCGTTAATATAATTGATCTTGCTGTTTTAAACTTTTTAACTAAAAATCTTGCAACCTTTTGAAAAAAATCTATATTTTCAAGACCTGCAACAATCAACAAAATACCAAAAATACATGTTAATGTTGTGCCAGAACCCTCAAAATATCCTAAATACTCCTTATCAATCGGAACTATAAAACAAGAAATTACAACAATCAAAACAACAATTGTAAAAATTATATTTGTTTTTAACCAATTTAAAACTTTCTTTCCCATGTGTGATATTGTATCACAAGCAAAATTGTTAAGCAAACAAAAAGCGGCTTTTAAGCTATTTTACTTTTTATGGTTAAAGATTTTAAACAAATTTATAAAGGGGATTTTGTTTTTTTTATAATTTTGAGCATATAAACTGTTTTGATATTGCCTTGCCAAATTAAGAGCCAAAAGTGGAACATCTTTGTTTTTTTCAAAAATTTGCGGCAAAAATTCTTCACCTATAGGATGAGTTAAATCCTCATTTCCAATTTCTATTGTATACGATGGTATATTTAAATATCTTATGCACCAGTCTTTATACCCACCAGCGCTATTTTCTGTTAATAAAAGAGGATAGCCTGTTAAGTTTGAAAGTTGTTCCCCTATATATCTATCCCTTGCTAAACTTTCTACGCTTTGCCCCTTAAACCCATAATAAATAACCTCTCCCTTAGAATGGTAAGAAATTGTTAATGCTGGTTTGTTTTTGTTTGTAAAATTAATTAAATTATTAACTTCCCTTTCGCTATTGGGATAAAACCCTATAAAATTTTGTGGATTGGGGCATTTTGTGTTTTGATCACCACTCCCCCAATCAGCATCAAAGTTAGTGTTTAAATCTACTAAGTTAACATTTGCTTTAAATTGACTAAAATCTTCACCTTTATTTGCCAGTATCAAATATTGTTTTGTTATATCACAAGGCAAGTTTTTAATACCATCCAAAACAATCTCTACCCCATCTGGATTTGTTAAAAAAACAAAATAAATTCCTCCATTTGTTATCCCACCTTTTTTATGTAAGTATTTTGCCTGCTCCACCATCAAAAGTGTAGAAATGTATTCCCTGGCATGTATTCCACCCTGAATTACAATTTGTGTTCCTTGGTAACTACCTAAGTGTGTAGCCAAAATATTTTTGCCTAATGTGCTTTTGCCAATGTTAAAAAGCTCCAGCCCTTCATCTTGCAAATCTACTATTTTTTGAACTAATTGTTGATATGTCACAATTCAAACCTCTTTGTTTTTTATACTAACTATATATTCTAACAAGACAAAATAAGTGAAAAAAATAAGCAAGATTTTACCTTGCTCATTTTTAATAAATATTTTTATAATAAAAATCAAATTTTTATTCAAAATCCAATGCATCTTGCATTGATTCATTTGCATCTAAAACAGATGTTGTTTTTTTGCTAATTTCATTAAGTTTTGAAGTGTGGCCTGCCAAAATCAAAACATCGTCTTTTTGCAACACTGTTTTTGGCTCTGGGTTAACAATTTCTTCTTGCCTTTTTATAAAAACAATAGAAACATTATATTTTTTTCTAACATCAAGATCTAAAATTGTTTTATCAACCCAAGTATCAGGAACAGCAACTTCAACTATTTTGTGGCTATCTGTCAAACTCATAATTTCATTTAAACTTGGATTTGAAAGAATACTTGCAATTTTTTTGCCAACCACAACTTCTGGAAAAACAACCAAATCTGCCCCAACGCGCTCCAAAACTCTTTTGTTTTGCTCGTTTTTAGCCTTTGCCACAACATATTTTACACCCAAATCTTTACAAATAAGCGTTGTTAAAATATTTGCCTGCAAATCATCCCCTATACAGTTAATTGCACAGTCAAAATTTTGAACACCCAAAGAGTGTAAAACATCCGTACCAGTGGCATCTGCAACAACAGCACTTGATACTTGATCTTCTATTTGTTTAATAGCTTCTGGATTTGTATCAATAACCAAAACCTCGTTTCCAAGCGCACTTAGTTTAGTAGCAACACTTCTACCAAATCTACCCAAACCTACAACCACAAATTGCTTCATTTGTTTTTCTATTTTATTTTTACTCATTTTTTAATCCCCTTTTTATTTAACCAACCACAATTTTAGAATCCGTATACTCTATTTTTTGTTCCACATTATTTTCACTAGCACCCAGTGCAAGAGTTATTGTAATTGCCCCTACACGTCCTATAAACATTAAAATACAAACAATAAACTTGCTTACCACGCCCAAGGTTGTTGTTAAATTTAAACTCAAGCCGACGGTTGATATTGCTGATATAGTTTCAAATAAAACAACATCCGCTCTTAACCCTTCTATAGCACATATAGAAATTGTTGAAATTAAAACCAAAACAACATGTAAACATAATATTTTTGCTGCCTTGTGTATTGTTCTTTGCTTAATCCTTCTTTTTCTAATAACAATATCGCCTTTAAAATTTACATTTTTTATAAGCACAAGCAACAATATAAAAAATGTTGTTGTTTTTATGCCACCAGCAGTTGACGTAGGGCTGCCACCTATAAACATAATTATATCTGTTAAAATCAAACTTGCAGAAGACAAATTTGTTGGATTTATTGTAAAAAAGCCTGCAGTTCTAGGTGTAATGCTAAAAAACAAACAATTTAAGATTTTATTTCCAAAACTCATATTGCCTATACTATTTGCATTATTCCACTCAAAAATACCAAATAAAATTGCGCCACCAAAAATAATAATACTTGTAACAAGTAAAACCACTTTTGTGTGAAATAAAAGTTTTTTACCTTTAAAAAGTTTTGGTATATCAAACAAAACCAAAAAACCTATGCCACCAATTGTAATTAAAAACATAGTTGGCAACAAAACTAAAGCGTTTTGTGAAAAAGCACTTAAGCTTAAAGAGGCCTGACCATCAGTCGCAAGAACATCAAAACCAGCGTTACAAAAAGAAGAAATTGACAAAAATATGCTTTTAAATATACCTTGCCCCCAGCCATATAGTGTTACAAAAGATGGCAAAAAACAAATAGCCCCTATAAGTTCTATCGAAAAAACAAAAATTATTATTCTTTTTACAAACTTAACTACCCCTTGAATTTTTTCTTGATTTAAACTTTCTTTTAAAGTAAGCCTGCTTTCAAATGTAATTTTTTTGCCAAGCATCAAAAACACAAGCGCAGTTAAAGTTATAAGACCCAATCCACCAATTTGAATTAAAATAAGAAGAACTATTTGCCCAAACAAAGTTAAACTAAGTGAAATATCAAAAACAGTTAAGCCCGTTACACAAACAGCGCTAGTAGATGTAAAAAAACTATCTGTAAAATTAAGCCACTGCCCAGACTTGTTTGAAATTGGCAATGACAATAAAAAAGAACCTGTCAATATAACAAGTAAAAATCCTATTATAATTTGAATTGAAGGCTTTAATCTTTTCTTTTTAACCATATTAAAGATATTACCACAAACACACACTAAACTCAACTAAACTATACAAAAATAACAATTTTACAC
>JAFQOM010000153.1 GCA_017403205.1 Clostridia bacterium
AGACTTGATGACCTTAAAAATATTGATATTGAGGTGATTGAATAATGAAAATTGCTCTTATTGGAAACCAAAATAGCGGTAAGACTACTCTTTTTAACTTACTGACCGGCTCAAATCAAAAAATTGGCAACTGGCCAGGAGTTACAGTTGAAAAAAAATCTGGTTTTTTAAAATCAACTCAAGATGAAATTGTTGACTTGCCTGGAATTTATTCGTTATCTCCATACACTCAAGAAGAAGAAGTTTCAAGAAATTTTTTGTTAAATGAGAAACCTGATCTTGTTGTTAATATTGTTGATGCAACAAGTTTAGAGCGAAGCTTGTATTTAACTACTCAACTTATTGAACTTGACTACCCTGTTATTGTAGCTTTAAACATGTGTGATTTATTACAAAAAAAAGGGCTTAGCATAAGCGAAAAAAAGTTATCAAAAGAATTGGGTGTAAACATTGTAAAGATTTCTGCGCTTAAACGCACAGGCATAGATGAGCTTGAAAACTTAATAAAAAATCAAAAGTTTAAAAAGACATATAAAAATATTTATGAACAAAAAGTTGAAACTGCTTTAAGCAAAATTAAAGCTAGCTTACCTACTTCAAACGCAAAATTTGCTAGTGTAAAAATCTTAGAAAGAGATGAAAAATATATAACTGAGAGCAAAAAAATATCAAATTTAGACAATATTATTGCAGATGTTGAAAAACATTATGGCATGGACACAGAACAAATAATTGCAAACCAAAGATATAATTTTATTGTAAATATAAAAAACTTGTGTGTTGAAAAAAGCGAAACAAAAGTATCAATTACAGATAAGCTTGACAAAATATTTTTAAACAAATGGCTTGCAATACCAATTTTTGTTTGCATAATGGCGCTTGTATACCTTTTATCTGTAGGCGTTGTTGGAACTTACACCGTTGATTTTATTGATGGTTTATTTGGTAGTTTGTCAGAACTTACTGCTACTTGGCTTGAAGGCTTAGGCGCAAGTGAATGGTCTATAAGTTTGTTGTGCGATGGTATAATTGCAGGCGTGGGTGCCGTGATGACATTTGTGCCTCAACTTATTATTTTGTTTGTTTGCATTGCCCTACTTGAAACAAGTGGTTATATGAGTAGAATTTCATTCTTCTTTGATAAGATTTTTAGAAAATTTGGTTTAAGTGGCAAGTCTCTTATTCCGTTTATTGTGGGTTCAGGTTGCAGCGTTCCTGCTATTATGACAACAAGAACCATAGAGGATGAAAACGAGAAAAAAGCAACCATTATGCTAACCCCTTTCATCCCATGCTCTGCAAAACTACCTATTATCACTCTATTTGCAGCAAGTTTCTTCCCCGCTCATTTAACCTGGCTTGTTATGCTTTCACTTTACATACTAGCCATTATTATAATAATTTTAAGTGCTGTAATATTAAGAAAATTTATATTTAAGGGCAATAATACAAGTTTTATAAGTGAACTTCCTGAATATAAATTACCAAGCTTTAAATATGTTTGTCGTGATGTTTTTGAAAAATCTTGGTCATTTATAAAACGTGCTGGCACTATTATTTTAATGTGCTCTGTTGTAATTTGGCTTTTAGTTTCGTTTAACTGGAAGTTTGAGTATGGCATAGCAATTGAAGATAGCATTTTAGCTTGGTTTGGCAACTGTATCTCTTGGATTTTCTACCCTATGTTAGGAACAAACAGTTGGGCTGCAGCTGTAAGCGCAATTCAAGGACTTGTTGCCAAAGAACAAGTTATTTCAAGTATGGCTGTTATTGCTGGTCTTGCCGAAGGGGCAAGCGAGGCAACCATATTTGCTGGTTCTGGAATTTTCTCATTCTTTACACCAGTTTCTGCGTATGCATTTATGATTTTTAACCTATTTTCCGCCCCTTGCTTTGGCGCAATTGGCGCAATGAACAAGGAGTTTGGTAAAGCAAAATTAACTTGGCTTGCTGTATTATTCCAAACTGGACTAGCATGGGTACTAGCCACAATTGTTAACCTACTTGGATCCCTTATTTTACTAATTTAAAAACAAAAGAGGTCTTAATTATGAATTTTGTTGATATAATAATTTTGGTTTGTGTTATTGTTTTTATAAGCATTGTTTTGTTTTTTAATATTAGAAATTTAAAAAACAATAAAGGTGGTTGCACAAACTGCCCTTACTCAAAAAATTGTAACAAGCAAAATAAAAATGATAAAGAAATAATAAAGTGTGAACAATGCGCTGAAATAAAAAATAAAGTTGATAATAATAACAAATAAACTAAAAAATTTCTTTTAAGTTATAATTTTAAATTAATGATAAAAAAGACTTGAAAAATCT
>JAFQOM010000154.1 GCA_017403205.1 Clostridia bacterium
AAAAGTCTATTTAATAGGGCGATAAAACAACTTAATTTATAGGCTTTTAATTTTAGTTTTAGTAGTTACTTTATGGGAGAAATTTTAACGTGAAAAAGAAATTAGCAACACTACTTTTATTTATGTTTTCATCCTTTTCTGTTTTAACAGGTTGCAATTTGTTCAGTACAAATAATAGTACTGGGCTTGGTTCTATTGTTGCAAAAAGCGGTGAAATTGAAATTACTAGAGAACAGCTTATAAACGCATATAATAGTTCAGGTTTTCAATATAATCAATACTATGGTCTTTCTATGCAAGAAGCTTTGGAAAAAACTATCAATGATTTAATTGATAGGGAATATTTATTAAAGCATATTGCAGAGGAAGAAAAAACAAACCCTGCATTAAAACTTGGTCAAGCGGAAGTTTATTCTGTTATTAAAACTACTTGGCAAAACATTGATTCTTCTTTAGAAACAATTGCTGAGCAAGTAAGGGCAGAAATTAAGCAAACCACATCAAGTGAGGTAGAAGAAGAAACAGAATCTGAAGAAAATGAATATAAAGGCTATGCGCCTTATCAAACAAAATTCTTTGTAGACGCAAATGGTATTTACAAAAAAATTGGTGATTCTGTTACTGACTATGTTCCAGAAATAACAGAAAACACAAAGTATGAATATCAAATGAATATTAGCTCTGAAGATGAAGACTTTAAAGCTATTGTATGGAATAGATTTATATCAAACTTAAAATCTAATGAAGAAATTTATAATTATTCAAACAAAACAGAAGAAGCTGTATTTAAAAGATTTATTGATAAAATTTATAAATCTAACTTAGAAAATGCAAAACTTTCAAAATTTGAACAATTATATAAAGACACATTTGGTGTTGATTATAATGATGTTGCTGGGCAATATTATGTTAATTCTACAACATTAGGTCAAATGCTTGAAAAATATAAATCTATTTATGATAGCAATAAATCTTTTTATGATTTAACAAGAAATATTTCTTCAACTTCAGATTTGTTTTATTCTCAAGTATCAAACTCTTCAGCAAGAGACAAATTTGTTTATTATGGAGAAGGGGATGAAGAATTGTTAACATGCTTGCATGTTTTGGTTAAGTTTGACGAAAAATCTCAAACAGAAAAAATTAAGCAAATAAATGATGATGCAAACCTTCCACAAGCAGATAGAGATACTGCTATAAAACAATTAAAATCTACAGAAAAAACGCCAGCATTTGAAAGGGATATTGAAACAGGTGCTGTTGTTTCAGATGTTCCAACAAGCGTTCAACAAGTTTATCAACTTATTTTAGCTGATTTAACTAATATTTCTTATAATCCAGGTACTGCAGAATATGCAGAAGAAGCAATAAAAATCTTTAACAAGTACATTTATAAATATAATCAAGATTCAGGTATTATAAATGCTAAATATGATTATATTGTTGGCACAAAAACTTCTGGCATGGTTGCAAGCTTTACTGAAGTAGTTAGGGAATTGGCAGCTTTAGATGAAAATACAAAACAAGAAAAAATAAATACAAATTATGTACAACAACAAGCAGAATATAACAAAGATGTTACACTTGTTTTTCCTAACGGGGTAGGTTATGCAGGTGCAGTTTCAGCACCTTTCCTTGAAGAAGCATCTAACTATACTGGATATCATATTGTTTTATATACAGGAAAATTAAAAAGTATTGCTGCAAACACACTAACTGAAGATAATTTATTTGAAAAACTAAGCAAAGCAAAAACATCAGTTGCTTATAATCAAAATTATTTTGAATATTTGTATGACTTAGTTGCAAAAGATAATTATTCTACTCATATTTCTGATATAGTAAGTTCTATTAAAGTTGCGCCAGAATATACATCTGCAAACTATTCAGACTTGTACTAATAAATAAAAACTGCTTAATAAGTTTGACACTTTACAGAGTTTAAGTTAATTTAAAAGAAAGGGGGATTTTGTTTTTTATGGATTTAAAAGATGAAAAAAAAATAAAAAGAGTTTTAAAATCAAATAAAAAATCAAAGAAAACAGAAAATGAATTTATTCAAAGTGATCTTGTTTCTGAGAATTTAGAAAAATCCATTAAAATAAAAAAACAAAAACCCACCGCAAATATTATAAAAAGAAGAGTTTTTGTTAGAAATAAACTTTTAAGATTTAAAAGCAGTTATTGTGCCAACATAGCACACGAAACAAAATTTTATGTAAGTTATAAAACTGAATTTATAGCTTCACATCAAAATAAAAAATATTCTGACTTTTTACAAACAGCAAACGAAGGTTTAAAACAAACAAAAAAGAAAAAGAAATTAAGTTTTATATATTACATTTTAAATATTGTTATTATTGGTGTTGTTTTGGCTATTCAGCTTTCGCAGGAAAGTAATCCTATGGAAGCAATTTCTGCCATTTCAAATGTTAATTGGTGGTTTGTATTTGCCGCACTTGGAACTTTTGCCATTGGCATGATTTTAGATGCCGTTAGGTATGCAACTTTAATAAAAAAAGCAACAGGTGTATTTAGGTTTTCATTGGGTTATAAAGTGGGTGCAATGGGTAGGTATTACGACACAATTACACCTCTTTCAACTGGTGGTCAACCATTTCAAGTAATATACACAAATAAGTATGGTATAAAACCTGGTGATGGTATTTCTATTGCTATGGGCAGATACATATTTTACCAAATAGTTTATTTTATCATGGTAACTATTTTTGTGTTTAAACTTGTTTTTTCTGCCGATTCGGCTATTGGTATGGTAACAGAAGGCAGTGTTGCTGAGGGTTTTGTTACTACTCTTATGTGGATTGGTTACGCAATTATGGCTGTTGTTATTATAACAGTTTTGTTTATGTCTCTTAACAAAAGGGCCGGGGCAGGGTTTGTTATTGGTATTTTAAAATTGCTAAGTAAAATTCACTTTGGCAAATTTAGAATTATTAAAAACTATAAAAAGACTTTTGGAAAAGTTATGCGCACAGTTAATTTGTGGCAAACAACAACCAGAAAATATTGTAAATCGTTTTGGGTAATATTTGTAAACTTTGTAGGGTCTATTTTGTTTTTTTTAATTACATATAGCATGCCTTTCTTTGTATATTGTGCATTTGAAGGTTGGCCTGTTGATTTTGTTCAAACATGGTCTACTATTATTAGTTTTGCCGTTATAGTTGATTTGACAAGTGCTTTTAATCCAATTCCTATGGGGGCAGGTACAGCAGATATTAGTTTTGCTGTATTGTACGGTTCCTTGTTTAGCATACCTGGCGCATCTGTTTGGGCCTTGCTTATTTGGAGATTTTTCTGCAACTATATTTATATTTTGCAAGGGCTTGTTGTTGTTAACTATGATTTCTTTATTGGTAATAAACGTCTTGAAAAATACAAAGAGTATTGGTGTTTACCACGCAAAAAGCGCAAAGAGTTTAAAGCTGGCCTAATGCTTGCTGGTAAGGATATCGACCAATAAGTCGGATAAAACAAATAAAAATGTTGTAATTCGCATAAATAAAGATATTAAGTGTAGCGACCATGTGGTCGCTACACTTTTGTTATACTAAATACAAAAGATACAAATATTAGTATTTTTATTTATTCAATTTAGTGATTAAAAGTAAGAAATGTGTAAATATTTAATGTATGTTTACATATAAAAAATCTTTTCAATTATTAAAAAAAATCAGGTTAATATTAAGCTTTTGTATAGTTTTGATAGTGGCGTTATTTTGTGTTTGCTTATATAATTCTAAAAAGCAACTAAATATTTTTTTTGATGATGCTTTAATATATTCTTTTTGTTGTGTAGTTTCAAAATCAAATATAGATGACGTTAGCTTTCAAAACAAACACGATTCTGTTTTTATTGATGGTA
>JAFQOM010000155.1 GCA_017403205.1 Clostridia bacterium
GACAAAAATCTATTTGAATAAATGCTTTTTATTATATATAATAAAGGTATGAATAGTTTATTATTGGTTTCGCAAGGATTTGAAATTTTAGGTTTAAATATATCTTACTACGGCCTTATCATGGCTTTAGCTATGATTTTTGGTGTTATTTGTGCTGTATTGATATGCAAGGTAAAAAATATTGATACAACAATGCCAATAGACTTGGCTTTATTTGCTTTGCCTTGTGCGATAGTAGGGGCAAGAATATATTATTGTATTTTTAATGGGGTTTCGTCGTTTTTAGAAATTTTTGAAATTTGGAAGGGTGGCCTTGCTATATATGGTGGTGTTATAGGCGGATTTTTAGGTGTGCTTTTGTGCTGTAAAATAAAAAAATATTCTTTAGCAAAAGCCTGCGATCTTGCAGCCCCATGCTTAATTTTGGGTCAAGCTATTGGTAGAATAGGTTGTTATTTTGCAGGATGTTGTTATGGGGTAGAAACATATAACCAAAGCTTGCAAGTTTTTCCTATTAGTATATTAATAGATGGGCATTGGCATTTGGCTACTTTTTTTTATGAAGCATTTTTAAATATAATTGGTTTTGCAATCTTAATGATTATTACATCAAAAACAAAAAAACCAGGTATTACAACCTCGTGGTATTTGATAATTTATGGTCTTGTTAGATCTGTGTTGGAACAATTTAGAGACCCTGCAGAACTGTTAACAATAGCAAATACAGGATTAAGAGTTTCTCAAGTTTTAAGTTTTATATTAGTTGTTGTTGGTATTGTTTTGTTTGTGTTTTCGCTAAAACAAAAAATAAAAGCAACTGAAGAACAAGTAGAAAAACAAAATTCAAAATAAAAGAGGCGTTAAAAGTGGGCGGTTTTAAAATTATAAAAAAGGGCTATAGCCAACTTGAAGTTGATAATTACATAGAAAGATTAAAAGCTGATTATGAATCAAGATTGGCAGAGCAAAAAGACAGGATTTTTTATTTAAAAGATCAATTAGACAAAATAACATCATCTAGCGATAATGAGCTTGTTAGATCTTTGGTTTCTGCCGTAGAAAAAGCAAAACTAATTCAAAACAGTTCAAGAAATATTTATGAACTTGAAACAAAAAAATTGAGTTTGCTATATTCTAAAATGGAAAATCTTTTAAAAGATGAAAATAGACAAAATGATAAAAGCGTAAAACAGGAGTTGCTTTTTTTGATTCAAGATTGCAGAAAATCTTTACAAAATAATATTTCTCTTCAACAAGCACAACTGGAGGAAAGTTCTTTAGGGGATCCTGTTAAAAGATTGCTTTCAAAAATGATTGGGTTTAATAAGTTTGCACCGGAAGTACATGAAGAAAATTCAAAACAAGTTGTAGCAGAACCAAAATTGCCACAACAATCTCAATCTGTTCAAAAGGTTCAAATTGTTGCTCAAAAGCCTTCTCAACCAGCTCCAAAACCTTCTTCAAATTTGTCAAAACCAGCTCAAACGCAAACAAAACAAACTGTTCAAATAAAAAGACAAGAAGTTAAACAAAATATTGCAAATGGAGATTTTAAAAGATTTTTAAAAGAAGATAGTCATACAAATGGTGCTAATTTTGAAAATATTATGTTTTCAAACTCAACAACAAAACCAAACAATGCATATTTTTCTGGTGCAAACTATGGGGATTATACTCCAAACGAAACAGGTTTTGATTTAAAGGCAGCAGTTAATCCAAAAGAAGATTTGGATGAAATCATGAAAGCCTTTGACTTTTTTAATGACGATAAAAAGAAAAAATAATAAAAATTTAATAATTTTGTTAGTCAAGTTATATTAAGGGTTTAAATATGAGTAAGTCGGTAGAAATGCTAAAGAAATACATTCCGTCTAATGAACAAGAGAAGAGGGATGTTGATTTAATAATAAAAGCTGAAGAAATTTTTGGTGATATTCTTACAAGAGATAATGATTTTTGTCACTTGACGGCATCTTCTTTTGTAATTAATCAAGAACATACAAAAGTGCTTTGTATATATCACAATATTTACAAATCATGGAGTTGGATTGGTGGGCACGCTGATGGAGATGATGATTTGTTGTATGTTGCATCTAAAGAAACTAGGGAAGAAACATCTTTACAAAATTTTAAAGTGATTGGTAGTATGCCTATTTCTATTGAAATATTGCCTGTTAAGGGGCATGTAAAAAAAGGCAGATATGTTTCTGCGCATCAACACCTTAATGTTACATACTTATTTGAAGCGAATGAAAAGGATGCTATAAAAATTTTAGAAGAAGAAAACAGCAACATTGCATGGCTTACGTTTGATGAGCTTTTAAATAAATCAGACGAGCCACATATGAAACCTATTTATGAAAAAATAATAGAAAAGATAAAACAACTATAAAATCAATATACAAATGGGTTTGCGTTGTTAATAGTAATTTGCAAGGAGAACATTTAAAATGGAAGAAATGATAGATCTTTTAGATGAAGTTACTGGCAATAAAACTGGTAAAATTGTTTCAAAACGCGAAGCTCATAAAACCGGTTTGTGGCATGGATCTATACATATTTTAATTGTTGATAAAAAAAGAGAAAAAACACTATTGCAAAAAAGATGTTCAAAAAAGCAGTTGTATCCTGATATGTGGGATATTGCTATTGGTGGACACATCTCTTCTGGAGAAGATGCGATTTCTAGCGCAAAAAGAGAGCTTGAAGAGGAGTTTGGTTTAAATTCTAATAATTATAAAATTGAATATTTAGAAACGATACAAGAAAAATTACGCAATAATGGCATTATAAGCAATGAATTTGTATCAATATTTATTATCTATTCAGATATTGATATTAATGATATAAAACTGCAGTGTGATGAAGTTTCAGAAGTAAAATGGTGTACTAAAACAGAGCTTAATAGATTTGTTCATAATAATATTATAATTCCGCACGATAGAGAATATCAAATTCTTAATAGTATCTTGAAATAATTTAAATTAGTTTTTTGATTAAAAACAAAAA
>JAFQOM010000156.1 GCA_017403205.1 Clostridia bacterium
CATTCTTAAATGTAATAAACAACTCCTTTTATGGTACATTGTTTGTATTATATATAGGAGTTTTATTATGGTAAAAACATCGCCAGTCAAAAAAGTAAATCATACAAACTATAGTTTACCTTTTATATAAAAAGTGCTGACTTTTTATGCTTAACAATCTCCGCCACAAAATTGGTCCATCCACACCATTATGGTATGGATGGATTTTTTTTAACAACTTTAAAAATGATGATATATTTTGTGTGGCACAAAATTAAAGTAAAAAAAGCTTAAAAATATTTATTAGACTTTCTTTTTTAAAAGAATAATTATTAAATAAAAGATTTGAAACACATATAAGAAACTAATAAAAATAGCATTAAAAACATTGGAAGAACAACTGTTTTACCAAACTCTTTTTTATTGACTTAAACTTTTTTATTTTGGTATAATTTAGTTGCTTTAGGAGAAGAAATGAAAGTTTTACATGTATTGGCGTCTAATATATTTTCAGGGGCTGAAAATGTTGTTTGTCAAATTATAAACTTGTTTGATGAAGATGAAATGGTGTATTGTTCACCAAAAGGCAAAATTGAGGAACAGCTAAAAAATAAAAATATAAATTATATTCCTTTAAATAAGTTGTCTGTTTGTGAACTTAAAAAAGCGATAAAAACTTTTAAACCCGATATAATTCATGCTCACGACGTAAGGGCATGTGTTGTTTCTGCTATGACAGCAAAAAAAATACCTATAATTGCACATATTCACTTTAATGATAAAAAAGTAATGGGCAAATTTTCTTTAAAAAGTTTTTTATTTAACTTTTTTTCTAACAAATTTAAACATGTTTTTTGGGTTTCACAAAGTTGTTTTGATTGCTATAAATTTAAAAATAAAATCAAAGATAAATCAACGGTTTTGTATAATGTTATTTCGCTTGACAGTTTATATAAAAAATTGACAAAAGAAGAAAATCAAAAAAAATACGATGTTGTGTATTTGGGTAGGTTACATCCAAATAAAAATCCAGTTAGGCTTGTAGAAATTATGTCTAAACTTTGCAAGCAAAATAAAAAAGCAACAATGGCTTTAATTGGTGATGGACAATTGAGAGAGGTTGTTGAGCAAAAAATTAAAGATTTAAAACTTGAAAATAATATTTCAATGTTAGGGTATCAAGAAAATCCATACAACATTGTAAACAATAGCAAGGTTATGCTTATGACATCGATTTGTGAGGGTACACCTATGTGTGCGTTAGAGTCTTTAGCTTTGGGAGTGCCCATAGTTTCAACAGAAACGGATGGTTTGGTTGATTTGTTAAACAAAAAGGGAACAGGCTATTTATACAAAGAAGATGATGAAGCTGTTAAATTTATTTCTGATATTATTAACAACAAAGTTGATTTAACTAAAAACTGTAATGATTTTGCACAAAAACATAACAATTTAAAGGTTTATAAACAAAAAATAAAACAGGTTTATAGTGATGTTTTAACAGCAAAATTTTAACAGCAAAAAAATATAAAATCTTTTAAAAATGTTAATAATTAAAAATTTTTAAAAGAGTCTACTTTGTTTTTATTGTAGACACACCTAAGATGTTTAGGGAAGACACTGCTAAGGTTGGTTAGGTAGGAACAATGTTTGTATCTAAACCCGCCCTAATTGCTAATAAAAACGTAAATCATACAAATTATGGTTTGCGTTTTTTAATTATTTATTTGAGTAAAGAACAAATATGATTAATAAAATTGATAAAATAATAAATTTTTGTTAATATAAAAATATGTTTTAAGAGGGGATTATTATGAAAGATATTGTAATTTTTGCTTGTAATTCGGCAGAGGAATTTACAAAAGAAATTTGTGAATCGCTTTCATTGCCGATGGGAAAAATTGATTGTTTTAAATTTGCAAACGATAATAATTTTGTTCAATTAAAAGAGTCGGTTAGAGGTAAGGATGTTTATATTGTTCAAACTACAAAACCGCCAGTAAATGAAAAGATTATGGAGCTTTTAATTACGGTTGATGCTGCTAAAAGGGCAGGTGCAAAAAAAATAACCGCGGTTTTGCCTTATTATTTTTATTCTCGATCTGATAAAAAAGACCAATCAAGAGTTCCTGTAACGGCAAAACTTGTGGCTAGATTGTTGGAAGCTGCAGGCGTTAACCATGTTTTAACTTGTGATTTGCACAATAGTGCTATTCAGGCATATTTTGATATTTTATGTGATAGGGTAACAGGATCTTATTTGCTAGAAGACTATTTTAAGGCTAAAAACTTTAAAGATATGGTTGTTATTGCAACAGATGCGGGGAGCTCTAAAAAAGCATATAAATATTCAAAATATTTTAATTGCCCAATGGCTTTAATTGATAAACAAAGGGCAACAAACAATGATACAGTTGTTGCAACAAACATTATTGGTGATGTTAAAGGCAAAACCGCAATTATTTTTGATGATGAAATAAGCACGGCTGGCACTTTGGTTGAGGCTGCAAGTATTGTTCATAAGCATGGCGCAAAAGAAATTTATGCAGGCGCTACACACGGTGTTTTTGCGGGTAAGGCGATTGAGAAAATAAAAAACTCTAATATAAATGAAGTTGTTGTAACAAATACTGTTCCTGTTGATGGTGATAAAAAGATTGACAAGATTAAAGTTATTTCAATAGCACCTTTGTTTGCGGAAGCTATAAAACGCTTAAATGAAGAAAGACCGCTTGGCGATTTGTTTATTTATGATAAATAATAAAAGAGGTGAAAACCATTATAAAATAGCATAAAGTAAGATTAAATATATTAACTTGCGGTTAAGAATTTTAACAAATGCTGAAATTTAATATAAATATTGTTTGAAACTTTAAACTTTTTATTAAAAAAAGAATAAATTCAACTAAAGGTAGAGTTTTGGTTGAACTTTTTGATTATTTTGTAATTTGCCAGAAAATATAAATGAAATTTATGGGGAGAAGAATAAAGTGCTTTATTTAAAGAAAATAGAACTAGAAGATAAAGAGATGGTTTTAGACTATATTAAAGAATTGGTAATGAATGGTAGTAAGCGTGATGGTTTATGGTATGAAGATAGCAAATCATATGAAATTATGCTAGAAAACCTTAAAAGGCATGAAAACACCCCATTTACAGACTTTAACCAAGATGTTAATCCTTGCATCCAATATCTTTTAATTCGCAAAGAAGATGAGAAAATGGTGGGTGCTATAAGTGTTAGACCTTATTTAACAAAAAAACTTGACGAGTCATATGGTGGAAACATAGGTTATAGTATAAGACCGTCTGAAAGGCAAAAGGGCTATGCTACATTTGGTTTAAAATTAGCAATTGAAAAATGTAAAGAAATTAATCCTCAGGGTAGAATTGTTGTGTGTTGTTATAAAGACAATATTGGATCGCGAAAAGTTATTGTAAAAAATGGTGGGCTTTTAATAGAAGAAAAAATAGGGATTATTACGCATCAAAAATATGAAATAAGATAAATGTTATTTAAAAATATAAAAACTTATGGCTTGAATAAAAAACGGCATTATGTTGGTTAAAATTAAAATCGATGATTTTTGTTTATATTTTATTTATTTTTAAAGGAGGTTAAATATGTATAAAACAGTATATATTGATTATATGCAAGGTGGATATGAAATACAAACAGGAAATGTCAGACAACTTGAAAGGATAATTAATGAATGGAAAACTAGTGGTTATGAATTTGTTTCAATGACAGCGGTTCCAAGTCCAATAGAGTCTTCAAATTGCAACTTTGTTTTAATTTTTAAATCTGAAGTTTAAGTTTGTTTTGGATTACAAATTTCTGTTAACAAATTGTTTAACTTTGTCTTTTTACAGTTTGATTATTATTTTAAACACTCGTGTTTATGCGGGTGTTTTTTTTATTGTAGTTGGTTTGAAATTGTGGCAAATTTGACAATATTGCATAAAAATGCTAATATCAAACCATGGTAAAGAAAAAAGTATTGAGTGATATTGATAAAGCAAAAGAGGTTATTTCTGACTTTATAAGTACTCATGAATATAAAAAAGAGCATAAATTTATAAGGCCTTATCTACATTCTAACGAAGGGGATTTTTATAAAAATATAGATGTAAAAGGTAAAGATGTTTTAACTGTTGGTAGTAGCTGTGACCAATCTTTATATTCTATTTTATATGGCGCTAACAGTGTAACTTTGTTTGATTTAAATCCTTTTGTGCAATATGTATATGATTTGAAAGTTGCAGCAATACAAAGATTTCCTATGCTTTTAACAAGACAATTGTTTACTATTAATCCTCAACACACTTCAATTGATTTTTCAAAAGCGGTTGAAAAATTAGCCCCGTTAATGTCTGAAGAGAGTCAATTTTTTTGGAGTTCGATCGGAAATGATTTTTCTCACAAAGAGATTATTACTGGATTATTTGATCAATATGGGTCTAGATATCCGCATTTTTTACAAAACCCTATAGCTTATCAAGATCTTAGATCTAAACTAGCATCTACACCATACATTAATTTTGTAAGTTCTTCATTGCATGACTTGCCACAAAATTTACCAATGGGAAGTCAATTTGATATTGCTTTAATTTCTAATGTGCAAGATTATTATGAAGATGATATATATAAACAGGATATTAAACAAATTATGCCATTTATGAGGCAAAACGGTATAATGCAATTAAATTATTCGTATAACTATCCAAAAACACCTAACAACATTTACCACCCAGATAAACTAGATAATATAAATGAATTGTTTGGTGTTCAAGCGATTAATGGTAAAATTTATCCTCATTTGACTGA
>JAFQOM010000017.1 GCA_017403205.1 Clostridia bacterium
AGTTAAAATTTTCCTTTTTTATAATTATTTTATTAGATCTGCCATAAATATATAATATTCTGTGTTAATTTTTGATAAAAATGGAGGTTAATTTGAGAAAATTATTTAAGGCTCTTGCCATATTAACGTCTTTTTCCATATTAACTAGGGCTCTTGGTTTTTTGTTTAGAATAATTTTATCTAGAGCTATTGGCGCTGAAGGTTTGGGTATTTATCAAATTTCCTTTTCAGTTTTTATGGTTTTAGAGACATTTATATCAAGCGGACTACCTCTTGTTGTTAGCAAATATACATCAAAAAGTATTGCAGAAAATAATACCCTAAAACAAAAATCCGTTATAACGTCAGCATTGCTAATTGGCTTAATTACTGCTATGCTACTATGCATAATTGTAATTTTATTTAAAAATTTTTTTGGGCTTTTATTTACAGATAAAAGATGTTTAAATATTCTTATTGTGCTTCTTCCTGGCCTTGTTTTTTCAAGTGTTTATGCTATATTGCGAGGCAATTTGTGGGGGCAAAAAAAATATTTTTTAGTAAGTTTTACAGAGTTTTTAGAGCAACTTTTTAGAATGTTGATATTTGTGTTTTTAATGGCAATTTTCTACTCTATATTTGATGGTATTGTTATTGCCAGCATTTCTTATGTTATATCCTGCGCAATGTCTGCCCTAATTGTTTTAATTGTTTACTTAAAAAATAAGGGAAAATTTGAAAAACCCAAAAAGGATTTGTGTGTATCTCTTTTAAAAACTTCTATTCCAATAACATCTGTGAGAGTTGTTTCAAGCTTATTGATGCCTATTATTTCTATTATAATTCCAATACAACTTATTAAATGTGGCTATACAAATGAGCAAGCTCTATCTATTTTTGGCGTTGCTATGGGCATGACCTTTCCATTATTATATATTCCATCCACTCTAGTAGGGTCTCTATCTGTAACGCTAATACCAGATTTATCTACAGCAATAGCACAAGAAAATTTTTTAGAAATAAAAACAAAAGTTAACTTTGCAATCAAATTTGGTATGTTTGTTGCTTTTTTGTTTGTTCCAATTTTTTATGCGCTTGGCGAAACAATTGGAATATTCTTATATAACAACATTCAATCCGGAGTTTTTTTAAGCAATTCTTGTTTATTAATTTTGCCAATTTGTTTAAGCGGGTTAACAGTTAGCTGCCTAAATGCATTAAATTTAGAAGTAAAGGGATTTATCAACTACGCTATTGGTGCTTTATTTTTGTTTTTATCAATAATACTTTTAACAAAATTTATTGGCATTTTATCATTAGTTTGGGGTATGGGCTTGTGCCTTGGAATCGCCTCTATATTAAACATACGTCTATTAAACAAAAAACTTAAATATAAATTTTTTAATTTAATGTATTTAACAAAACTTTTTATCTGCTCTATTCCTGCAATTTTAATATGCAGATGGTGTTTTAACATATTAAATATTTTTAGTCCGCTTATAATTAGTTTAAGCATTTCCTGTTTAGCTGGAGAAATATTCTTTTTAATGTTTGGATTAATATTCAATTTATATAATCTTTCATTTTTAAAAACCAAAAAAAGCAAAAAATTTTTAAATCTATCGCATAAAAATGGTTAAATAATTAAAAAATAATATTGATATGTTTACACTAATTTTAAGAGCTATTATTATTTATACCATAGTTTTGTTTGCAGTACGAATAATGGGCAAACGTCAAATTGGAGATATGCAACCGTTTGAATTGGTAGTAACTCTTATAATTGCAGATTTAGCATGTATACCAATGTCTGACATAACAATTCCTATTGTCTTTGGGATTGTTCCATTATTCTCTCTTGTTGTGTTTCATTATTTTTTTTCATTTTTAAATAGAAAAAGTATTTTTTTTAGAAAATTACTAAACGGACGGCCAATTATAGTTGTAGACGAGCTTGGAATAAACTATTCTGCACTAAAAAAACTTAACATGACTATTAATGATTTAACAGAGGGATTAAGAGCATGTGATTGTTTTGACCTAAATGACGTTGCATATGCAATTGTGGAAACAAATGGAAAAATAAGTGTTTTGTTAAAATCAAACTGTTTGCCAGCAACAAATAAAGACTTGAAAATTAAAACAGGTCAAAGCTCTTTAAGTTTAATTATTATAAATGATGGCAAATTTATAGAAAGTAACCTCGAACCGCTAAATATAGATAATAAAACGGTTGAAAATATATTAAAGCAAAACAATATAAAAAACAAGAAAGATGTGTTGCTGTTGTCTATTAACAATAATGGCGATGTTTATTTACAACAAAAAAATAAGCCTTATAAATTTTTTCAAATAAATTTAAAAGAGGTTTAAAATGAAAAAATTTATATCAATTTTAATCATATTCATTATACTAATTACAATAGGTATACTTGAAGAGGTTCTTGTACACAAATTTATTACGGAATTTGAAACAAAAACACTTGAAATATCTCAACAATTAAATGCAAATTTTGACGAAACAAAAACTGACACCATATTAGTTAAGGTAGATAATTTGCGTAATTATTGGAATGGTAAAAAAAATAAAT
>JAFQOM010000157.1 GCA_017403205.1 Clostridia bacterium
CCATTTTATACCTCTTAAAAATTATTGCTAAATTTTAAAAATATATTCAAAAATTCAAATATCTATTAAAAAATATAACAAGATTTTTAAGTTGTAGTTATTTTATAAAACAACATTTGCAATTTGTTTGATGTTTATGTTATTATAAAAACGTAAGGAGAGACATGTATTATGAAAGTTTTATTATTACAAGATGTTAAGGGCAGTGGAAAAAAGGGTGATATTGTTGAAGTTAATGATGGGTATGCAACAAACTTTTTATTAAAAAAGAACTTAGCAAAAAAAGCAGATAATGTTGTTATGCTTGAAAAACAAAGCCAACTTGCAAGCCAAGAAAGAAACAAGCAATTAGAAAAAGAAGCAGCCCTTGAAAAAGCTAAAAGCTTAAATGATAAACAATTTATTATCTCTGCAAAAAAAGGTGAAAATGGAAAATTGTTTGGTGCTATTACCTCAAAAGAAATAGCCGAAGCTGTAAATAAAAGTGGAATTGAAGTTGATAAAAAACAAATAGTTTTAGATAGCCCAATTAAAAGCGTTGGAAAATATTTTATTGAAGCTAAATTGTATCAAGGTATTGTTGCAAAATTTAGCATTGTTGTTGAATAATATTTTGATTAATAAAAAAACAGATAGAAAATTTTTCTATCTGTTTTTTGTTATGATATTAGTTTTAATCTCGTCGTGATCTTGACAAAACAACAAGTATAAATCTTAAAAAGTTGAGTATTGAAACTGCAAGTGCTGCTACATAAGTGAGAGCTGCCGCTTTTAAAACCTTTTTTGTTCCTTTAAGTTCTTCTTCGTTTAATGCATTTGTTTGTCTTAATATGTTTACAGCACGTCTAGATGCGTTAAATTCAACAGGCAATGTTACTAAGTTTACTAAAACTGCTAAACCAAAAAATATTATACCGCTCCACAAAAATATATTGCCAGTAGTGCCACCACCCTCTATGGCGAAGTTAAAAATCAAGCCAATAACAACAAGTGGCCACAATAATGTTGAAGCAAAATTTGTAACCGGAATTAAAACTTTTCTTATTTGGTAAGGAAGATATCTTTCTTTTTTTTGTAGGGCATGTCCAAATTCGTGGCAAGCAATGCCTAAAGAAGAAACTGATGTTGAATTGTAGTTTGATTGAGATAGGGCAATTTCATTTGTTTTAGGGTTGTAATGATCGGTTAAAGATCCAGACACTTGTGTTATGTGTGTTGACATATTGCAAGAGTAAATTAATCTTTTTAACAATTCTGCAGCAGTTATATTTGATTGTGCGTATACGCTGCTATATTTATTGTAAGTTGTATTTACTTTTATTTGTGCGTAAGAAGCAAATATTAAGGCTGGCAATAAAATAATGCCCATAAGATAATATTCAAAATACATTTTAGTTTTTCTCCAAGATTTATTATATGTTAAGTATATATAACTTATTAAAATTTATCAATTAAAATAAATTGTTGTAAAAAAATATATTTAATTTAACTCTGTTATGTTGCTAATTTTATTTTGATTGTCAAATTCAAGTTTAAAAAGTTTGGTTTTGTTGCATTTATCGTTGTTATAAATAAGCGCAATTTCATCTATACTGTCTGTTGCCAAACTTTGTTGTATATCATCAAAATTATCAAAAAAAACTTTTAAATGTTTGTCGCTTAATTTGTTTGATAAAGATGTTGATAGGTAAAACCTAGCAACCTTTAAATTGTTTACTTTTATTGCTTCAAAAAAGGCGTAGGGGATAATTTCTTTATGCTTGGCTAAAAATGGAGATTTGTTTGCATAAACTAATTGGGTGTTTGGTAAAAGGCTTTTGTTTAAATCAAATGTATTAACTACGCCATGCCCAGCAAAATCGTACAGACATTTATAAGTTTTAAGGGTTGAGTTTGTTTCTTCTAAAATGTCTACTTTTTCACACAATATTATTTTGTATTTGTCTTGAGTATAATCTAACAAAACAACTACTCCACCATGACAGCCATGGGCATATATTAAAATATTTTGATTTAGTGAAACGCATTTTAATTGCTTAATTTTAACGTCAAAATTATAACTAAATACATCTAAATCACTTTCTATTTTTAGATTAAGATCTGAATTAGTGTTAAAAAAAATAGTATGCTCTGTTGAGTTTGTTTTTAGTTTTTTGGTTGAAAACAGTAAATTTTGTGGTTTTGATATAAAAAAGGGGCTAACGCTAAGTAAATAATTATTATTGTTAAAGTTAGCAACTTTTACATTTTTGCTGTGACACGGATTTTTTGCATCAAATACAAAGCAAAATGGCAGGCTATATTCGCTACAATTTGTAGGGTAAAAAAGAAGGGTTATTTTTTGTGTTGATGTTAAAAAACTGTTTGTTGAATTTGCTTTTAAAAATATCTCTGTTTTAGAACTTTTTAACAAACAGTCAAAATCAGGTTTAATGTGTAAAATACTTTGCATAGCCAAAATCCTTTTTATATTTTTATGTTTTTAAAAGTGCATTAATGTATATATTTAATTTTTTTGTTAATAATTTTTTTGCAATATAAAAATGGAGGATATATTATGGATATAACTTATGAAAAGGCTCAAAAAATAAAAACACTATTTAAAATTGTTGGTGTAAAAAATAAACCTCTAAATAAATCTATAGAAGAGGTTGCTTATGTTTTAAAAATGAAAAACAATAGTGCAAAAAATTTTTATTACAAAACACTTAATTTTTTAAATAAAAACCCTGTTATAGCAAAACAGCTAAATATTGATTTGACTGATTTTAAATTAAAAAAAATTGTAAAGTTTAAAAATAAAGAGAAATTTGATTTATTAAAAATTGTAGAAGATAACTTAAAAAATGGCATTAGTGTTAGGGCTACATGTATGAATCTTGCAAATAATGATGCAAAGTTAATGTTAAGATTGCAAAACAAATATAGAAATATGGTTAAGAATAAAACAAACAATTTTGAGGATGTAGTTTCTATTGAAAAAAAAGCTTTTTTAAATACTATTGAAAAAGAAAAAAACAAAAAAGTTATTAATATAGCAAGTGTAAAAACAAAACAAAACGGAAGAATTTCGGATCATGAATTAAACGCATTGTTTTTGGGACTTGTAAGGATTGTAAAAAAAACTGCAATGGAAGATGTTAGTCAAGAAATAAAAAACGAGTGTAAAATGGCTACAGAAAATTTTAGGCAAACATTAATAGATTTAAACAAGGCGGAAGCGGAATTAAAAAAGGAAAAAATTAAAAACATTGAGCTTAGTCAAAAGGTTGAAAGTCAAAAGGATCAAATTTGCAAATTATTAAAAGAATTAAGTGCAAGAAAACTGTCTATGTTGGAAAAGAAAAGTAGAATTAATAGCTTAAAATTAAAGTCGTTTTCAAAAACAAAAAATCAAAATAATAATATTCTTTGAAAAATTATAAATATTTGATATTATGTAATTGTATGATATCAAATATTTTTTTTAGTGCCACAAGTTTTAATGCAACTAATGCTTTGTTGCAAAAATTAAAAGATAATTATGCCAAGTATCCACTTGCGCATCATATTTTTATTGTTCCAGATAGAGTTTCGGTTTTAACAGAAATAAAAATTTTTGAGACGTTGGGTATAGATAGTACTTGCAATATAGAAGTTTTGACTTTGTCTAGACTTGCATCAAAAATTATTGAACAAACAAAAGTTATTTCTAAGACAAGCAGTTGTATGATTTTTCAAAAACTTTTAAACGAAAATAAAGATAATTTAAAATGTTTTAACAAAAAAACAGATAGCAATTTGGCTAACACCTGGTATGAAACGGTTAGTCAATTTAAAAGTTGCAAAATAAATTTTGATAAGGTAAAGGTGTTAAAAGGTAATAAACTTTTAGATGATAAGTTAAACGATATATACCTTATATACAAAGGATATCAACAATACTTGTTAAAAAATAATTTGCTAGACAGTATGGATAGGTTAGACCTAGAAATTAATGCAATAAACAAAAGTGAGTATATAAAAAATAGTTATGTTTATGTTGCAAATTTTGATAGTTTTACTTATCAAGGATTTCAACTTATAGATGAAATTTTAAGGACTGCAAAAGAGTTTAATATAGGATTAACAAAATCTTTTAGTGTTGCTAACGAACATATTTATAATGTTGATCTTATATCAAATTTTTATGCTTTATGTAATGCGTGCGGCTTAAAACCTACAGAGTATGATGTTGATTTTAACTTACCGTCACAAATTAAGCACTTGCAAGATAATTTGTTTGCTTTTAAACCAAATAAAATGAAAGTAACTCAAAATAAAATTAATTTATTTGAGGGCGAAAATTTTGAGCAAGAACTTTTGTGGGCTTGTGCTCAAATTAAAAAGTTGATAATTGATTATAATTATAAATTTAGCGATTTTATAGTATGTATACCTTCTCTTGAAAGTAGGGCGGATTTAGTTAAACAAATATTTGATAATTTTAACTTTAGTTATTTTATAGATATATCCCAAAAATTTGACAATAGTATTTTAGCTCGTTTTATAAAAGTTTTATTTGATGTAATAGAAGAGGGTGCATCTAAAACAAGTGTTCTTAGTTTAGCAAAAAACACTTTGCTTGGTTTGGATTATAAAAAAGTTGAAAATTTTGAAGATTATTTAAATAAATATAACATTAACAATTTTTACAAACTTAAAACTTTCAAAAACACAAAATTAACTTATTATGAAGATTTTGATGAGGTAAGATGTTTTATTGTAAATATTTTAGATTGTTTTAATAATTCTAGCCCTAATACATATGGTGATTATGTTGCTGTTTTAGAAGATGTTTTATTAAAGCTTAATGTGCAACAAAAACTTATGGAAAAAGCAAAACAGTTTGCCGAACAAAACAATGCTTATCAAGCAAAACTTTTTGAGCAATACTATAACAATTTAATGCAATTGTTTGAGGAAATTTTAAATGTATTAAAATATGAAAAATGTGATTTTAAAATGTTTTGCTCAACTCTTTATAGTGGGCTAAGTTGTATTAAAATTTCAACAAGCCCTCTTGGCACAAATTCTATTTTTGTGGGTGATAGCAGTGCAAGCTTTTTTGATGTTGCCAAAAACTATTTTATTTTGGGTGCTAATGATGGTAAATTTCCATTGGTTTTAAATGATTGTGGTATTATATCGGATAGTGAAATAAACTATATTTCTGATTGT
This sequence comes from Clostridia bacterium, assembly GCA_017403205.1. The sequence goes on from JAFQOM010000157.1 coordinate 5,200, forward strand.
TATAAATTAGAACCAAGCATTGCACAAATTAATTTTAAAGAGCGCTTTAAATCGTTTGAAAATGTTTTAAAAGCCACAGATAATTTATATTTAAGCTATAATTTTAAAGATGGCAACGCTAGCAAAATATTGCAAGATATTTGCAATATGTTTGTTTTAGAAGATGGTGAAGGCGGGTTTAATTTATTATCTTTTAAAAATTATAGTGATATTGACTTTATAACCAAAAACAACAACAAGCTTGTTGCAAAGAATAATTTTGTAGCAAGTTTTAGGGATTATTTAGATGGTCAAGAAAACAAAGGTGCAGAAGCAAGCGCATTATATAAATTTTTAAATTTAACAAACAAAGATATATTAAACTTTGACTACAAAAACAATTTAAAATTAAAAACTTCTATGTTTTTTAATAACAATTCTGTAAGCGTGTCGCAGGTTGAAACTTTTATGACCTGTCCATTTTTGCACTATATTAGATATGGTTTAAAGCTTAAAGAAGTTGACGAAGGAGATTTTGATAGTTTAAATATAGGAAAAATTTTGCACTCAGTAGGAGAATTGTTTTTAAAACAAAACACATTGCCTATTAAAGATGATGAGATTGCTACTAAAGCCAGCGATATTTTTAACAAAGTTATTAAAGAAGATATTTTTGAAACTATTAGACAAAAAAGCATCAATATAGTTCTTATTAAAAACTTGCAAAATGAAGCGATAAGGTTTTGTGAGGCTTTAAACTATCAATCAAAACATAGCAAGTTTAAACCTGTTTATTTTGAGGCAAGATTTGATGATAAAAACAAAATAAAAGCTTTAAAGATAAGGGTAAACAACAAACTTTTAACACTAGTGGGGCAAGTAGATAGAATTGATATTTTTGAAGACTTTTTTAGAATAATTGACTATAAAACAGGAAAGTGCGATAAATCATTTAAGGAACTGTTTTTTGGTAAAAAAGTGCAATTAGAAGCATATTTAAA
>JAFQOM010000158.1 GCA_017403205.1 Clostridia bacterium
GCGTATTAAACGCCATTTTTTTGTTTTTTAAAACAAAAAGAGTTTTCAACAAAATCTTTTATTTACAATACTAATAATGTATAATGATAACAATAAAGAGGTGATTTTTTATGAATAGCGTAGCAAATTCTTGGTGGATGTACATGCTGGGGGTTCTTGTTGTTGTTTTTGTTTTAACAGGATCTTTATTTTATATTTTTAAATCTTATAAAGACGCCAAGGCAATTGGTATGGATACAAAAGTATTAAAAAGAACAATTATTAGTAGTGCGATTTTTACAATTTTACCATCAATTTCAATTTTGGTGGGCGTAATTGCTTTGACAGGAAAATTAGGTGTTCCATTTCCTTGGATCAGATTGTCTGTTATTGGTGCCTTACACTATGAGGTGCTAGCTGCATCTACACCATATGGTGGAGATTTCACTTTAGCAACATTAACCGCAGAACAGTTTGTAACAATTGCTTCTGTAATGACTTTAGGAATTTTGGCTGGTCCTATTTTTTGTCTGTTTGGATTTAAAACTTATGATAAAAAATTATTATCAAAAGCAAAAGAAAGCGATGAAACAGAAGTAATAAACGAAAACAAAGAAGAAACAGAAAAACCAAAGAAAAAAGGCTTTGGTACAGTATTATTTAATGCTGTATTTATTGCTATGATTTCTGCATTTATTGTATGGGATTGTGTAAAACCTTTTGTAAAAGGTGAAGAATCATTAATTAAAAACGATGCTGCTTATTTAATAGATGGAAAACACATTCCAATTGTTGTAGTTGTTGTAACTTTTGGATGTATGGCGTTGTTTGACTTTTTAGAAAAAAAATTCAACCAAAAATGGTTGAGTAACTTTGCTTTAGGGTTAAGTATGATTATCGGTATGGGCGTTGCCGTATTGTTAGCGTTATAAGGAGGAAGTAGAAAATGAAAAAGAAAATGACATATAGTGATAAAAACCATTTTATTGGAAGAATCTTTTTAGCAATTGCAATCATTATCATTTTATTGGTTCCTGTTATAATGGCAATTGTTATAAAAACAGCTCCTGATTTTGCTAAAATAGCAACATCTTTATTAACATTAATTGTATTTATTATTGGCGGATTTGTTGAAGTAGCAACATATTCTCCAATGCTTGGAACAGCAGGAACATATTTAGGCTTTGTTACAGGAAACCTTGTAAACTTAAAAGTTCCTTGTGCTGTAAACGCTAGAGAACAAGCGGGAGTAAAACACGGAAGCAAAGAAGGCGAAATTGTTTCAACAGTATCAGTTGCATCAAGCACAATCGTAACAACAGTCATTATTGCTGTGGGCGTTGCTTTATTAATTCCTTTAACTCCTGTATTTGAAAGTGAAGTTTTAAAACCAGCGTTTGGTACAGCATTCACAGCATTGTTTGGTGCATTAGCATATAAATACTTTATTACTGATTTAAAATTAGTTCCTGTACCATTATTATTAGCTTTAATTTTAGCTCTTACTTTACATTTAGATACAAGTATATTAATTCCAATTTGTGCTGTTGTTTCAATATTGTTTGCATATTGGATGTTTAAAACAAATGGAAAATTATTTGTAAAAAAACAAAATAAACAATAATAAAAAGGCGTTGGGTAATACCGACGCCTTTAATGTTTATTATAACTTTTTCAATAATCTTTGGTAGAATTCTAAACCTTTTTGTAAAGTTTCTACTTTTATTTTTTCATTTAATCCGTGAATACCTTTTCTATCTTCGTTAGTTACTTTGATAGGAGAAAAACGAATTACACAATCTGATATTTCATTATAATGTCTTGCATCTGTTCCTCCGAGCATAATAAATGGGGCAACTATTGTATCAGGGTAAGTTTCAATTGTTGTATCTTTTATGATTTCATATCCTTTTTGGTTAAAATCGCATTCACCATACATTTTATTAA
>JAFQOM010000159.1 GCA_017403205.1 Clostridia bacterium
CATTCATTGTCATACCAAGAAACAAGTTTAACAAAGTTTTCGTTTAACATGATACCTGCGTTTGCATCAAAAATTGATGTGCGTGAATCATGAATAAAATCGCTTGAAACAACAGCTTCATCTGTATACCCCAAAATTCCTTTAAGGTCTGTTTCTGCATGTTTTTTAACAGCTGCTTTAATTTGATCATATGTTGTAGGTTTTGACAATCTGCAAGTTAAGTCAACAACAGAAACATCTAGTGTAGGAACTCTAAAGCTCATACCTGTAAGTTTTCCGTTAAGTTCTGGAATAACAACACCAACAGCTTTTGCTGCACCTGTTGAAGATGGAATAATGTTGCCAGCTGCTGCTCTGCCACCTCTCCAATCTTTTTTAGAAGGGCCATCAACTGTAAGTTGTGTTGCAGTTGTAGCGTGAACTGTAGTCATAAGTCCTTCTACAATGCCAAACTCATCATTAATAACTTTTGCAAGTGGAGCTAAGCAGTTTGTTGTGCAGCTTGCGTTAGAAACTATGTTCATGTTTTTGTCATATTCTGTGTTGTTAACGCCCATAACAAACATAGGAATTCCACCTTTTGCTGGAGCTGTAATAACAACTTTTTTTGCACCGCCTTCAAAGTGAAGCTTTGCACCTTCTGGATCTGTAAACTTGCCTGTTGCTTCTGCAATATATTCTGCACCGCAACCCTTCCAATCAATTTTGTTTGGTTCTTTTTCGGCAAACATTTTAATTTTTTTGCCATTGATAATTAAAGCGTCTTCTGTATATTCTACATTTCCATTGTATTTACCATGAATTGTGTCATATCTTAAAAGATAACTTGCATAATCTGGACTGATAAATGGATCGTTAATACCAACAACTTCAACATCATTTCTTTCTAAGGCAACTCTTAAAACAAGCCTGCCAATTCTTCCAAAACCATTAATACCAATTTTTACTGTCATAATAAATCCCCTTTTAATTTTTGTTAATTTGTTTTGATATGCTTATTATACTTTTTTTATTTTTTTAAAACAAGTTTTTTTGTTTAAAATTTTTACAATTTTGGCGCAATTATACTAAATTTTCTGGATTTAACCCTTTAAGACTATCCAAAACAAATCTTCCGTCTTTTCTAATCAAAACATCGTCAAAATAAATCTCCCCACCGCCATATTCCGGTGTTTGAATTTGAATTAAATCCCAATGAACCGACGACTTGTTTCCATTATCACAATCGTCATAGCAACTGCCCGGAGTAAAATGAATAGAGCCCATAATTTTTTCATCAAACAAAATGTCTAGCATTGGTTTTTTTATATAAGGATTAACCCCAAAAGAAAATTCTCCCACATATCTTGCACCCTCATCTGTGTCAAAAATATCGTTAATATTTTCTTGGCTTTTGCTAGTTGCATTAATAATTTTGCCGTCTTTAAAGGTCAAAGTAACATCTTCGTGCCTTTCGCCGTTTCTTGATAAAATAGGAATATTGTATTTTATTGTTCCGTTAACACTGTTTTTAACAGGAGCGGTAAAAATTTCTCCGTCTGGTATATTGCATTTTCCACAACATTTAATTGCCGGCATGTCTTTTATAGAAAATGTTAAATCTGTGCCAGGAGCAACAATTTTAACTTTGTCTGTTTTTTCAATTAACTGCTTTAAAGGCTCCATAGCTTTTTCCATTTTTGAATAATCTAAATTACAAACATCAAAATAAAAATCCTCAAAAGCCTCTGTGCTCATACCTGCATTTTGTGCCACTACGCTTGTTGGATAGTTTAAAATAACCCACTTTGTTTTTGCTACTCTTGTTTCATGATGAACAGGCAAAGAATATTGAATGTTTATATGCTTCATATTTTCTTTAGGCACATCACTTGTTTCAAAAACATTTTTGCTTCTGACTGAGATATAGGCGTCCATGTCTTGCATAATAGGCAAGTCATATTTACATCTTAGTTTTTCTCTTTCCTCAGTTGTTCCAATTGCAAGTGTTCTTGATAATTTTGACATCATAGGTGTAACAAATGGATAAGCCCCTACTTTATAAACCTCTTTAACTAATTCACACAAAAACTCTTCATCAGTATCCATTGCTTCTATTAAAATTTTTTCGCCTTTTTTTAAAGAACAAGAATAGTTGACCAAATTTTTTGCCAACAATTTTAATCTATCATCAATCATAATCTACTCTCCCTTACTTAATAGTTTAATCAGTTTTTATCAAAAATTTTCACGTTAATTAATTTCTTTTACGTTTATATCAAGATTTTTGCTTTCTTTGTTTCTAATATCAAAAATATGCTTTGGAAAAAACAATAACGAAACAATAAAGCTAGAAAACATCAATAATATCAATACAATATTAACCGTTGCTGGCAAAATTAAAAAGCTATTAAGTAAAATTGTGCTCAACAACAAGACGCCAATTATACTTAGCGAGCTTATTACTGTTATTAAATTGCCACTCATCTGTTTAAAGTTGTTTTTATAAGTTTTTGTTTTTGAATCTATATAAATACTTCTTGATTCAAACCATTTTAAATTTTTTGTATTTTTTAAAAAACAACATTTGTTTGGCAACACTTGCAAAAGACTTACTACGTGTTTATCAATCAATCCCAAACTTGTTACGTTAAATCTATCTTTTTTACCTGTAAAAAGTTTTATAAAAAAGTTATATGATTTTATAAAAAGATTTTTAAAAAAACCTTTAAAACCGTTAGTTCTTTTTACTACATGAACAACGCTGCATTTTTCTAGTTTTTGCATGCACTTTTCAAAAACCAAATCTATTTTTGCAACTTTTGTATCACCAAGCAAAACAACATCGCCCTTAAAATGTTTAAGCGCAATTGCAAAAGCATCGTTATAACTAAAAGTTTTGTTTAGCACTAAAATCTTATATTCTGGATGAAGTAGGGCCTCTTTAGATAAATATTCTAAATTTTGTTTGTCTTGCTCATATACAACAAAATAAAACCTATTTACATTTGTTTCGGTTTTTTTAGGTTGCTCTGTTTTTTTGTCTACTTCTTTTACTTCAGCTTCTTTTTTATCTTTATCTGTTTTGTTTGTTTTCTCTTCTTTTAAAGTTGTTGAAACATCTTTATAAAATTTTGATTTAAAAAAATTTGTAAAGTATTTTTTTGCATCATCATCCTGAAATACTGGAAAAAAATAGTCAATATTCATTTAATCACTCTCTTTAATTTTTTTATATAAATAATTATATTATAATCGTCAAATTTTTAAAAATGATTAGTTGCCCTTTTTTTATTATAATTTGCTTTTTTTTAAACAAATTACAA
>JAFQOM010000160.1 GCA_017403205.1 Clostridia bacterium
AATAATATATTAGAATAAACTAGTAAGTTGGTTTAAAACATAATTAAAAAGAGCATAATATTATAAAAGAGGAGGCTTAGAAGAACATGAATTATAATCAAAATCAAAAGGCACTTGAAGCACTTCAAGAAGGATACGATAAATGTTGGGATATATTTCTTTATGGTGATAAAGAAAGTGGAACTAAGCCAGGGAATATTTATGTCTATGGTGCTATTGTTGGACAGAGAGAAGTTGCAAAAGCAAGAATGAAAACAATGGAACAAAACAGTCAAAATAGTAAAGAGATGTAGTAAAAAAGCCTTAAACATAAGGCTTTTTTATTTTGCAAATTCTTTAAAAAAGAAGACTTATTTTGTTTAGTATGTTATAATCTTTTTGTAAGTTAATTCTTTTAAGATATTGAAATTTAAGAGGGAAAAAATGGCTGAAATTATTAAGACGACGGGTATAGTTTTAAAGTCTTCTAAACACACTGTTGATGCCGCTAGACTTTTGGAAATTTTTTCACCAGAAATGGGAAGATTTACTGCGGTGATTCGTGGAGTAGAAAAACCAAAAGCAAAACTTGCTATTGCGAGTCAACCTTTTTGTTTTGGTGAATTTATGCTGGCAGAAAAAAAGGGGTTTTATACAGTAACTGATTGTTTTGTTCAAGATTCTTTTTTTGATATTGCTTATAATTTAGATGCGTTTGTTTTAGGTTCAAGTTTGCTTGAAGCGACAAGTAAATTTGCTCTTGTAGGTGAAAAAAATGTTGAACTCTTTATGTTATTATTAAAATCTTTAAAGGCGATGGCATATGATAAGGCAGAACCAACCGCTGTTGCCATTAAATACTTTATGAATCTATTGAAGATTTCTGGGTTTGGTTTTGATTTGCACAATTGTTTTATTTGTGGAAAAGATTTATCAAATGAAAAAAGTGTAGGGCTTGTCTATGAAGGTGGCGGTGCTGTGTGCTCTGTGGACAAGCAGAGAATTGACCATGTTGATATTTCTGCTGGCGAGTGGGGTGTACTAAAAAACATTTCAAATACAAGTATTGAAGAATTATCAGGTCTTAGGTTTTCATCAAGAGAAGCATTGACTTCATGCTTAAAAATCTTATTGAAACAAGTGTATTATAGAACCGGGGAAAAAATAAAGGCTCTTGATAGTTATTTTTAAGAAAATTTAATAAAACAAATGTTTATGTTTGAAATATTATAAAAATAGTGGTACAATAATTAAAAGTGCCACTTTTTTGTTGGCATTTGTATTTGTTTAAAGATATTTGTAAATAATAATTAAGGGGAAAACTTTGGAATTTAAGTTACATTCAAAATTTAAGCCAACAGGCGACCAGCCGCAAGCAATTGAAAAACTTGTTGAGGGTCTTAATGATGGGTTAAGAAATCAAGTGCTACTAGGGGTTACCGGAAGCGGTAAGACTTTTACTATGGCAAATATTATAGAAAAAGTTCAAAGACCAACATTAGTAATTGCTCATAACAAAACTTTGGCGGCGCAACTTTGTAATGAACTTAGAGAGTTCTTTCCGGAAAATTCAGTAAATTATTTTGTTTCTTATTATGATTATTATCAACCAGAAGCATATAT
>JAFQOM010000161.1 GCA_017403205.1 Clostridia bacterium
AACAAAGCAACTATAGCAAGTTCAATTAACAAAATAATCATTGCGCTTAAACCGCACAATACACCTGCAAATAAGGTTACAAAAATCAAAAAACAAGCAAGTTCTGGGCAATAATCAAATGTAGGCATGCCGCTTTTTAATAAAAGTTTTTTAAATTCTAAAACTGATAAAATTGTTAAACCAAATATAATAACATCAAACAAATGACTTGAAAAATATTGGATAACAAAACATAGCAACAAACAGAGTGTAAGCGCTAAACCTATTTTTGTTTTTTCTTTCATTGTAAATAATCTCCTATTAAGCAAATAAACGCGATCAAATTTAAAAAATATACCTAGCTGTTTTATTAATAAACAAAAATATTATTAAACTTCCATCACTTCTTTTTCTTTTTGAGCTGATAAAGAGTCTGCTGTATCGTTATATTTATCAACCAATTTTTGAACTTCTGTGTTTGCTGTTTCTAAATCATCTTTAGTCATTTTTTTATCTTTTTCGGCTGTTTTAAATATTTCTAAAACATCTTTACGTTCAGAACGTATACCAATTTTAGTTTCTTCACAAACTTTTTTTACTTCTTTAACAATTTCTTTACGTCTTTCTTCAGTAAGGGCTGGAAAAACAAGCCTTATTACTCTGCCGTCATCTGTTGGTGTAATACCAAGATCACTTGCAAGAATAGCTTTGTTAATTTCTTTTACAGTAGAAATATCCCATGGAGAAATTAAAATCATTCTAGCCTCTGGAACAGAAATATTTGCCATTTGATTAATTGGTGTCATTGCCCCATAATAATTAGCATAAACTTTATCTAACATTTTTGGATTAGCTCTGCCAGCACGAATCATTGTGTATTCATATTTAAGCCTATCTATTTTTTGTGTAAGTTTTTCTTCAAAATTTAACATAATTTCATCATAATTTTCTAATTGCATAAAAACCACCTTATATTTTTAATTATCGTAGAAAAGATTTTACAATAAATAATTAAAATAATCAATTATTTTTGAAATGTTTATGTTTGCAAATTAATTTATATTACAAATTTTGCCATGTAAAAAGTTTGTATTTAGTGCAAATACTATTGTTGGGAGGAAATTTTATGAAGAACTCTGTTTTGGTTGGTATGGCACTTGGAATTATTGTAGGTGCTGTTGGTGCTACTCTTTATCAACCCGCTCAAAAAGTAATAAAAAAAGGTACTGAAGCGGTTAAAGAAGAAACACAATCAATGTTAAATAAGGCAGCAAATAGTTTAAAAGGTTAAAAATTTCTTTTTCTAAAAAAACCTGAGCAATGGCTCGGGTTTTTTATTTGCCTCAAAAGATATTTTTAAAAATAAAAAAAGACGTATAAAAATAATTTAAAACGTCTTTTTTTTGATAACACTTAAAACAAATTTGATTTTAAAGGATTGACTTGTAAGATAATTATAAAAAATCTTAATTTAAGTTTCACTTTTTAATGCTTGTTAGTGTTAACAAACATAGTATGTGAACAAAATTGTTTTTTATTCTATAATTTTAAATATTTTTTTTAATAAATTTAACAATGTTGTCGACGCTATAACCAAGTGCACTATAAGTATCACTAGCTTTTGCCGACATTCCAAATCTGTTAAGTTTTAAAACATGTTCCTCATTTGTTGCATACTTATACCATACATTATCAGCACTAGCCTCAATACAAAAAACAGGTTTAGTTTTGTCAATAATTTTATTTTTATAAGATAAAGTTTGATTTTCAAATAATTCTAAACATGGGGCGCTTACTACCCTAACATTGATATTAAAATTTGCCAAGGCTTGGGATGCTTTAATTGCTAAGCATACTTCACTGCCTGTAGCAACTATTGTTGCGTGATAATTTTTGCTGTCTAATATAACATACGCACCCTTTTTTGCTTTTTCAAAATCATCATCAACATAGTCTGAAGCTTGCCTTCCCATTAAAAGTGCTGTTGGTTTGTTTGCATTTAGATAGTATTCAAAACACGCCAACAATTCATTGCGACCACATGGTCGGAACACACAAATGCCGGGTAAACAGCGTAAAGTGGCTATCTGTTCTACCGGCTGGTGAGTCGGCCCGTCTTCACCAACCAAAATTGAATCATGGGTAAAAATATATAAAACAGGAACATCCATCATTGCCGACATTCTAATGGCTGGTGTCATGTAATTTGCAAAAGCAAAAAAAGTGGAACAGAAAAACTTTAACCCACCGTGCAAACTAATGCCATTTGATATTGCCGCCATGGCATGCTCTCTTATGCCAAATCCAATGTTTTTACCTGTTGGGTTTTCATGGGAAAAATAACCTGAAGAAGATATAAATGCTTTAGTTGACGGAGCAACATCAGCACTACCTCCTATAAGCTCTGGAATTTTAGAAGAAATTGTATTTAAAACCTCATGCAATTGTTGCCTACAGTCAAAATTTTTATCTGCAACTTTTTTTGTTAGGGATGATAGATTTATTTCTTTGTGATTTAAACTGCTTAACAATGCTTTATACTCTTTTGGGTATTTTATCTTGTATTGTTGCAGACAGTCTTCATATGCATTTATTGCTTTTTGTTTTTCTTCTAATAGTTGATCTATATAAACATTAAGTTGCATAGGTGTTTGCCAATCTGGCACAGAATAATTTAGGTTTTGCCTTAAAACATCAATTTGACTATTATCTAGTGGCTTGCCATGAACTTTGTTGGTGTTTACCAATGAACTGCCATAACCAATTTGTGTTTTAACAATTATTACTGTTGGTTTATTTGATTTTTTTGCCTTTAAAATTGCCTTGTCAATTTTTTGAACACTTAAACCATCTTTTACCTGCAACACATTCCAGTTACATGCTAAAAATTTATTTTTAACGTTTTCTGTATTTGCTAGGTTTAAACTACCTTCAATGGTTATATCATTTTTGTCATATAACAAAATTAATTTATTAAGTTTAAGTTTGCCTGCAAGACTAATTGCCTCTTGTGCTACCCCTTCCATTAAGCATCCATCGCCGGTAAAACAATAGGTAAAATGATCTATTGGACTAAAATTGTTTTTTTTGTAATAGCTATTTAAATATTTTTCTGCAATAGCAAAACCAACGGCATTTGCAATACCCTGTCCCAATGGGCCTGTTGAAATATCCACACCAGGGGTTATATTTACTTCTGGATGGCCCGGTGTTTTGCTTTTAAATTGCCTAAAATTTTGCAAATCATTTAACGACAAATCAAAACCAAACAAATTTAAAATTGAATATACCAAAGCGCTAGAGTGGCCTGCAGAAAAAACAACCCTATCCCTATTTAAAAAATTAGGATTTTTAGGTGAAAATATTGCATTTTTATAAATAGAAAAAGCTATTGGTGCTGCCCCCAAACAAACACCAGGATGCCCTGAGTTTGCTTTGTTAATTTGTAGCGCAGATGTTACTCTTAAATAATTACAGGCTAAATTATCTCTCATTTATGTTTCTCCCTAATTTTTAAATTTTAAGGTTTGATTTGTTTATAAATAGTATTTATCTAAAAATTTTTTAATTTTTTTGTAATTAGATAAAACGTCTATTTTATTTAAATCAATTTTTGTGTTAGATGCCTCAGCGCATATTTTTTGAGTTTCGTCAAAAGCTAAAAGCATAACCTTTATTTCATTTAAATTTTTTTGGGTTAATGTTGAGGTCTCTATATACTTTTCTATTGCTTGTTTTGTGTAATTAAGCAATACAATTGTTCCATATTTTTCAAAATACTTATAATTCTTATCAGCTACAAATAGTCCGTATGGAACAGAAATTAGAGTGTTTTCATATGTGCCTATTTCTTTTATAGTTTTCTTTTTTAATTTATTTAAATACTCTATACCACATTTATCTTCTATTTCATCAGCGTTAAATAAATTATACTCAATAATA
>JAFQOM010000018.1 GCA_017403205.1 Clostridia bacterium
TGGGATAAGGGTATTATTGTTGTTAGTGCTTGTGGCAACAGTGGCCCAGAAAAATCAACAATAAAATCTCCAAGTGCTAGCAAAAAAATTATAAGTGTAGGGGCATTGAATGATAATAGAAAAAAAGATGGTAAATATTCTGTGAATAGTTTTGAAGTTGCAGAGTTTTCTAGTCGCGGACCAATTTTAGGAAATTATAAACCGGATTTGATTGTTAGTGGTGTTAATGTGGTTTCTGCGTGTAATTTTAAAATTAATAAAAAGTTTTATGATGTTATGAGTGGGACAAGTGTTTCGGCTCCTATTGTTGCTGGAGTTGTTTCAAGGTTAATAAAAAAATATCCAAACCATACTCCAGACCAAATTAAAAGTATTCTAATAAACAATTGTGTGAAAATAGTTGGTGATAGAAATAGTGAGGGGTATGGTTGGTTGAATTTGAGTAAAGTTTTTAATTAGATTGATTAGAAATTAAATTGATTATTTTTATGAATTTTTTTGCTTGTCTTAAGTTGTTAAAAAAAGAAAGTCCTATTCTTGTTAATCCATTATTTGTTGTATTAAAAAATTCATGAATTTTCGGAGCACAATGTAGCCCGCTTCTTGTTGCGATACCAAAGTCGTCAAGCTTGTGAGTTACTTCATTGCTAGTCATGTTTTCAATACTAAAAGAGATTACACCACATGAGTTTTTTGGTGAGTAAAGTTTTATTTGTTTATTTTTAAGCATTTCAGCATAAATATAATCAGTGATTTTTTTAATTTTGTTTCTAATTTTTTCTTCCCTTTCTTTTACAAATTTTATTCCTGCTGTTAATCCCATAATATTACAAACGCTCATTGTTCCACTTTCTAATCCTTCAGGAAGATCTTTTGGTTGCGCTAAATCACCACTAAAAGTGCCTGTTCCGCCAAAAATTAAAGGTGATGGTGTGGCTTTATTGCATATAAGAAGTCCAATTCCTTGTGGGCCAAGTAGCCCTTTATGTCCTGCTAAGGCTAGATAATTAATATTCATTTTTTTTATGTCGATATGTTCGTGTCCTGCACTTTGTGCACCATCTACAACAAAGAAAAGGTTGTGCTTTTTACAGATTTTTCCTATTTCTTCTATGTTTTGTATTGTTCCAGTAACATTTGATACATGGTTTGTAACTATTAGATATGTTTCTTTTCGGATATTACTTTCAATGTCTTTTGGGTTTATTTTTCCATTGGTATCTGGTGTTATTAATGAATATGAAATGTTATATTCATGTTTTAAGAATTCTAATGTTCTAAGTACTGAGTTGTGTTCAAAAATGGTTGCAATAATATGACCATTTTTTTTAATATTGCTTCTAAGTGCAATGTTAAGGCTCTCTGTGCAACTTTTTGTAATAATAACATTTGATGGGGTTTCTGCATTAAAGTATTCACAAGCGACTTCTCTTAAAGTTAGAACTTCTAGACTTGATTTGAGTGCGTTTTTATACGCAGATCTGCCAGGATTGTAGTTTAGTTTTGTTGCGCCTTTTATTATTTGTCTGATGACGCTTTTGGGTTTTTGGTGTGTAGTTGAACAATTATCAAA
>JAFQOM010000162.1 GCA_017403205.1 Clostridia bacterium
AATTCCCAGAAATTAAAAACTTAGTTGACCCAGAAACAATTGTTATTAATAAGGCTGATTTAAGAGATTTAATCAACAAAACAATTTTCTCTGTAGCAATTGACGATGCTAGACCAATTTTGAAAGGTTGCTTGTTTGAAATTTCTAAAAACTCTATAACTTCCGTCGCTCTTGACGGCTATCGTTTAGCACTTGCTAAAAAAGAATTAAAATCAACAACGGCAGAATTTAGCTGTATTGTTCCCGCAAGAACACTTTCTGAAATTGCTAAAATTTTAGAAGGCGACGATGACGATGTTGAAGTGTTAATTCAAAAGAACTATATGCTTGTTAATGTTAACAACACAAAAGTTATAACAAGACTTCTTGATGGTGAATTTATTAACTATAAACAAGTTATTCCACAAAACACAACCTCAACAATAGTTATTAATAAAAAACAACTCGAGTTCGGATTAGAAAGAGCAAGTTTGCTTTCTAGAATGGATAAAAATAATCTTGTAAAATTTGATGTTAGAGATAAACTTCTAACACTTTCTAGCCAATCAGACATCGGCAACGTTACAGAAAACATAACAATTTCTCTAGAAGGTAAAGATATTGCAATCGCTTTTAATGCTAGATATATGAATGAATGTATGAGAAACATTGATGATGAATTCATAAAAATCAATTTTACATCAAACATTGCTCCTTGCACAATTACATCTACAGATAAAGACGAATATCTATACTTAATTCTACCAGTAAAATATATCTCATAAAGGAAATTAAATCATGAAAAAAAATATTAAATTATCAACAATACTTTTATACTCTGTGTTAGCATTCAGCGTTATTCATTTAACATTCTTAATGTTAAGCCTATTTAGCGTTGTTCCAATGCCTTTTTTAGAATCAATTAATTTTAATTATGTTGTTGCTTTTGTTTTAGTTGGAATTTGCCTTCTTCTTTACATTGCATTTATGTTTATTGAAAAATCAAAAAAACTTGTTATTCCAGAATGGTTTAAAGATGTATTTTTTGTTGGATTCTTCATTTTCACAAACATTTACTATTTATTTGGCTTATACTCAACTTTAACAGGATTAGTAATATTTAGCATTTATTTGGCTTTTGTTTTAAACATTATTGCATTATCTATTTTCTTCAATGTTCAAAAAAGTGAAACCAACATTTTAAAAACAACTCAAACATACACCGTTTTCACAGTTTTCACTTATGCAATTGCTTTATTCGCAATGGTTGAAACTGTTGTTTCTGCATTTAAAACAATTTTTGCACCTGACGGAATTTTCACAACATTACCTATGTTCATTATTGACATGTGTGCAGGTGTGTTAGTTTCAATCCTTTTTGCTATATCATTTGCAATTTCTCTATCAAAGAAGAAAAAACTAATCAATAGCTGCTTAATTAAATTCTATAAATAAGTAATTTACCACCCACTATATACTAGTGGGTTTTTTATTTGCTTTAAATTAAATTATGTTCTTGACAAAACCCCCTTTTATCTTTTATAATAAATGCACTATGTGTATCATAGATAATATTATTTAAGGAGCATATCATGAAAAGAACTTATCAACCTAAAAAGGCAAACAGAAAAAAAGTTCACGGATTTAGAGCAAGAATGGCTACAAAGGGTGGCAAAAGAGTTCTTGCACGCCGTAGAAACAAAGGCAGAGCTAAAATAGCTGCGTAAAATCTTGGTGAAGTATGCTAAAACAAAAGTATAGGCTAAAAAAGAAATATCAATTTAACTATGTCTATAAAGTGGGAAAATCTTGCCACGGCAAATTTCTCATGCTTGTTTATAGCCCAAGTAAAAACAAAAATGTTAAAATTGGGATATCTGTAAGCAAAAAGGTGGGCAATTCGGTTAAACGAAACCGTGCCCGCCGTTTACTTCGCGAAGCAGTTTCTCCTTTTTTAAACACCTTAGATCCAAACTATAATTTAATAATTGTAGGAAAAGAATCTATTAATGATAAAAAATTAGCGCCTGTTTTAAATGATTTAACAAATGTTTTAAATAAGGCAGGCTTGATTTAGAAATGAAAAAGATTTTAATTTTTATTGTAAACATACCTAAGTATATTTTGCAAGGTTTCATATGGGTTTACAAAAAATGCATCTCCCCTTTTCTTCCCCACGTATGCAAATTTACCCCAACTTGTAGCACTTATGCAATGCAGTGTTTTCAAGAATGGGGTTTTTTTAAAGGTTCTTTGTTATCAATCAAAAGAATTTTCAAATGCAACCCTTGGTCTAAAGGGGGTCTAGACCCAGTTAAACTTAATATTAAAGGAGATTATAAATGGTTAATGTAACAAACCTAATTTTAAGCATCACAAAACCCACCGGAATGTGGGAATCAATTTTAGATTGGTTAGAAAAAGCTATTGTTAACTATGGTTGGGTAATTATTGTTTTCACGCTTTTAGTAAAACTATGCTTAACACCTTTAGACTTTTTAATTAGATTCTCTAGCAAAAAATCTACGCTCGTTCAAAGAAAACTAGCTCCACAAATTGCAAGAATTAATAAAAAATATGCAAACGACAAAAACCAAGCACAACTTCAAACAAATGCCCTTTACAAAAAAGAAGGTTTTAATGTTTTTGGTTCTTGCATAATAATGCTTATTAACCTTGCCGTTACTATGACTGTTTTCTTAACATTATTTAACGCACTTAGAGTAGAAAGTGCTTATAAAGCCATTTCACAATATGAGGCTATGGAAGTTGCATACACTCAGAGCTATAACGGAAAATTATCTGATGTGAAATC
>JAFQOM010000163.1 GCA_017403205.1 Clostridia bacterium
CAACTTTGTATAGTTGAATAAACTGAAAATAAAAAAGCATATTGAGCAATAACTTAATGTGCTTTTTATTTTTTACTATATATTTTTAAGTAGATTAATCTTGTTTTTGGTATTTTTTCTTTTTGGATATTATTTTCTTTTTTGTCAATACTAAAATAAAATACTTTTTTAAAAAGGGAGAATGTAATGGAAAATACAAAAAAACTAATTGATGAAGTATACAAAAATGTTAGAATGGCAAGTTATGCTATTGATTGCTTGATAGAAAAAATTGAGAATAGGGAACTTGAAGAATTACTTAGAAAGCAAAATAAGTTCTATCTTGATATGGTTGAAAGAATTCAAGTGCTATCTAACGGTATAGATTATGAGCCGAAAGATATTAGTATGATGTTAAAGGGTATGAGTTTTACTAGTATTAAGATGAAGACAATGATGAATAATGACACACCAAAATTTGCTGAAATGTTAGTTCAAGGAACAACAATGGGAATAACAGATACTCTAAAAGCAAAAGGGGAGTACAAGACAGATAATAGTGAGTTAAAACAGATAGTAGACGAAGTTATCCACAGCGAAGAAGAATTTGTGGATAGTTTGAAAACTTTTTTAGAATAAAAAAAGAACTAAACAATTTTGAGTAAAATACCAAACTCAATTTTGTTTAGTTTTTTTGTAAAAATTTAATTTTTGGTACGAGTGAAGGGACTCTAACCCCCAACCCCCGGTTCCGAAGACCGGTGCTCTATACAGTTGAGCTACACTCGCATATAGATTGGTATTGTTGTTGAAACTCAAACAAATATAGTATATAGTATTTTTATTTTTTTAGCAAGGATATTAAATATTATTAATTGGAGTAAATTAAAATTAAAAAACTTTTTTTCAAATAATGCTTGCAAATGCTTACAAAATATGTTACACTACACTCAGTTTCAATTATGGCCCTATGGTCAAGCGGTTAAGACGCAACCCTCTCACGGTTGAATCAGGAGTTCGATTCTCCTTAGGGCTACCATTATACCTTGCAATACTGCAAGGTTTTTTTATTCTAGGATAAGAGAATCAAACTCCTGATTACATCAGGTGTAGTCGGGACCCCGTCAACAAGGTGTTGCCACCCGACACTTCCGCTGGCGCTACAGCCGATTCTCCTTGAGTGCCCACTATACCTTGCAACTTAGCAAGGTTTTTTTGTTATTTTTTTAATTTTGGTCTTAAAAATTGGAAAAAATTTTTTTAAGGTGTACAATAGTTGTGTTTTATATTTTATTTTGCTGGAAATATAGACGTTTTTTTGAATAAAAACATACAAAGGATCAAAAATAATTAAAGAGGTAGAGATATTATGTGGAATATTTTATTAATTGGTATTTTGGCCTTAGCAATATCTATTCCCTTGATTGTCTATAGGGATAAAATAGGTCAAAATAAAATAACAAAACTCATTAAAATATTGGCAATAAGTGTGTTTGCTTTAAGTATTTTTAGAAATTTCTTAAATGACGCATTCATGCTTGTTATCAATGGTGGCGAAACAGGTGGTGTATACTACAAAACCGCAGATGTATTACAAAGTCTTATTAGATGGGGCATGGGATTTATTATTGTTGTAAATATATGTGCCATATTCTATCAAAAAAGGACAATGAGAAATTTTGCAATTTATGTGGGATTTCCAATTGCTCTTTTAGCACTTGCTAGTTACGATAGATTTATTGAATACTTTGTTACAGATGTGGATAGGGGATTTATGACTGCCGAGTGGTTTAGGCATTTTGAATTCTCTTTGGAATTAATTATGTTATTGGTTATACCAATCTTACTTAGGTTTGGTGTTGGGCACAAGTTCGATGTCAAAAGCAAGAGTGAGTGGTTGCATTTTGTTGGGATATTACCA
>JAFQOM010000164.1 GCA_017403205.1 Clostridia bacterium
ACCCCCAAGAAGCAGGAGGCAAAACAACCTTGCCATAGTCTGGACTTGTTGTATCTATTGATATAGGTTTTGTTGGTGAAACAATAGAATTTTTTGTAGTCATTATTTCATTAATTCTATTTGATGAAATTTTCATTCTTGTAAGAACAGTAATAATTCTAGCAAAAGCAACAAGTGCTGCTGAAATTTGTCCAAAATAGTTAATGAAAGCAAGTAAGTTTCCTTGTGTTACATTACCAATATTAATTTGGATACCACCAAAATAAATAACAGCAATTATTGCAAAGTTTACAATAAGGTATATTAGAGGTTGTAGGATTGCCCCAAGATAACCTTGTTTTAGTTCGTTTTGAAGAAGTTGTGTATTTGCTTTTGTGAATCTATCAATTTCAAAGTTTTGTTTATTGAACGCACGAACAACTCTTACACCACTAAGGTTTTCCCTAGTTATTTGACTTGTTCTATCAAGACGAGTTTTACCTTCATTGAGTAAAGGTTGTAACTTTTTCATTATAATAAATACAACACCAAGTAAAATAGGTGAGACTACTAAAAATATTAAAGAAAGTTTTAAATCAACAAACATAGCCATAACAAGAGAGCCAACTACAAGAAAAGGAATTCTCATTACATTTCTTAAAATTTGACTAGTTCCTTCTTGAATATGGTATACATCATGGACTGAGCGGTTAAGAATTGAAGTAGTACTAAATTTATCAAGTTCGCTGTATGAAAAAGTGTTTACATGTTTAAAGATATCGTTACGCATATCTCTACCCATACCTTCACTTGTAAGAGCCGCACATTTTTGACCTAAAACTGCAAACACCATACCTAAAATATTAATTGCAAGTATAATTAAAGCATACTTGTATATATAGGCCTTATCGTTATTTTTAATACCGACATCAATAATCAAAGCCATAAAATAAGGAGAAAAAACTTCACTTAGTGCTTCTAGTGCTTTAAAAAATGGACCTAAAAAAACCAGCAACTTATAATTTTTCAAATAACTAGTTGCTTTAAATACTTTTTGATTTTTTTGTTCTTTTTTCATTTTTTCTCTCTTAATCATTAATATTTATTAAAAGTATAAAAAATATATAATTTTAAGTCAAACAAAAAGCCTCTATTTTTGCAAAATGTTAAAAAAATCGCAAAAATTAGTATTGTTTATATAAAAACGTCTTTATTTTTTAGGTATAATAAAAAAATATATATAATGTTAGTTTTGAACGTTTTAAGCATATATTAAACAAAAAAGATATTTTTTATAATATAATTTTAAGTTTTTTGTATAAAAAATCAAAACTAGTTAAAGTTTTAAAAAAGGAGGTATTATGGAATTTAAAAATAGTGAAACGTTAAAAATTTTGACACGAGCATTTCTAGGAGAATGTCAAGACGGAGCAAAATATCAATATATGGCAGATATGGCAACAACTCAAAAGTTAAGTAATGTGTCAACAATATTAAAACAATTAGCAACAAATGAAATGGCGCATGCAAAAGTTTTTTATGATTATATATCGTTTCAATGTGAGGGTGGTGTTGATATGGTTGATATTAAAGCATCATATCCAATGCTATCTGGAACATTAGAAGAAATGCTTGAAATTGAATCTAAAAATGAAAAAAGACAAGCAGAATTAATTTATCAAGAATTTTCAAAAGTAGCAAAAAAAGAAGGGTTTGAAGATATTTCAAATAAGTTTTTGCAAAT
>JAFQOM010000165.1 GCA_017403205.1 Clostridia bacterium
AATTTATACAAAATGCTTGAAAATATATAGAAATTGCATCTTGAAAGATTTTAATAACTATATTATAATAATTTTGTTTTTAAACATGGTAACATGTTGGAGGGATTTATGGGTTATTATAGAGATTCTTTATCTGCTTTTAATGCAAATAGTAGCAATTCTAAACCTTTAAGTGAGCGTATGGAAATTGCGAAAAAAGCTATTGAGCAAGACCTTGAAAGACAAATTGAGTTGAGGGGAGATGAGCTTTGTTATTTAAATGGAATATCTCCAGATCAATATGATTCAAAAGCAGCAGAAGCTTACTTTCAAGCACAAGCAAGATTAGCAGCTATATCAAGCAAGTCACCTATTGTTTTTTTTAGAGAGATTGTTGCAAATGAAACACATGGATTGTGTGAAAGTTTTGAATTTTGTTTAGAAGGCTATAATTCAATAAGAGACAAGATGAATAAAATTGAAAGCGGTAAGGGCCTTATTGGATCTATTGGAAAGGGCATTAGTTTTGTTAGAGAACATGCTTTAGAAACTTTATCTACTGAGTTATCTTTGCAATGCGATAATATTGAGATTTTTCAAAGAGCTGCAGCTGATTTTAACTCTTTAACAGACAGTCAAAGATTAGAATTTGTTGTTGGAAGATATGAAAACAGTGGAAGAATTTGTTATAATGCAGATGACATAAAAAATTATGATGCATCACAATCTGTAAATCAAAATAGTGACTTGGGCGGTCAAGAAGAGGCTTAAAAACATATATAAATTTATTTTAAAAATAAAAAACTATTGACAAACATAGTTTGGTTGTGTATAATCACATTGTTTTAAATAAAAACCTTTTTACTTAAGACAGCAAGTGAGAGTTAATCTCTCGTAAAATTAGCATAATTGCTTGCCGAGGTAAGTTGTGGTTTGAGTTCATTCTTTATTAAAAGATAAATTCTACCTTATACTTATTCTCAGTATAAGGTTTTTTGTTTTTTAAAAAGGAGGACAATAAATGGCTAAAGAAATTTTGGAAGCAAAAAAGAAAATTGTAGAAGAAATTAAAAACAACTACAACAATGCAAAAAGCGTTATTTTTGTTAACTACAAAGGTATTAACGTTGAAGAAGATACAAAATTAAGAAAGTCTTTTAGAGAAAATGGCGTAGTATACAAAATTTACAAAAACAGACTTATTAAAATTGCTCTTGACGAACTTGGTATTAAAGATTATGATGCAAAGTGCCTTGATGGAACAACAGCTGTTGCTTTTGGCAATGACGAAGTTGGCGCTGCTACAATTTTATACAAAGCAATTAAAGATTTTAATAAGCTTGAAGCAAAATTTGGTATAGTTAATGGTGAAGTTGTTGATACAGCTCAAATTGAATCATTATCAAAAATTCCTTCAAAAGAAGTGCTTATTGCTATGTTGCTTGGTATGCTCAACGCACCAGTTGCTGCACTTGCTCGCACACTTGACGCAATTGCAAAAAAAGATGCATAATTAAAAATAAAAACTTATCC
>JAFQOM010000166.1 GCA_017403205.1 Clostridia bacterium
ATTTCATCATCACTTGCAACATAAAGGCATGCATGAAACAAAAATTGTTTTCATATATATAGTAATAACGTTAATGTTAACTTTAATAGGCATTGCGTTACTGCGTGGTATTTTATGAATAAAACTTATTTAATTTTTGGTTTTGAAAAGAGCGGACAGGCTGCATTTAATTTAATTTATAATAAAATTGATTTTTTTTATATTTATGATGATAATAAACAAAAGCAAAAAATAGCAGAAGATGCGATAACAAACAAAACAAATGTTTTGGTTTTGTATGAATTAAGCAACGATTTGTTAAAAAAAATAAACACAATTATTATTAGTCCCGGTGTAAGTATTTTCCACCCATTTGTTGTGTTGGCAAAGAAGAGGAATATAGAGGTTTTATCAGAGCTAGAACTTGGCTTTAGATATTTAAAAAAGGTAAAGTTAATTGCAATAACTGGCACAAACGGAAAAACTACAACAACGAGATTGATAGAAGATATTTTAAAATGCGCAAAAAAAAGAGTTTATGCTTGTGGTAATATTGGCACTCCAATTTGTGAAACTGCAAAAATAGCTAAAAGAGGAGATTTTTTAGTATGCGAAACAAGCAGTTTCCAGTTGGAAGCTGTTAAAAGTTTTAAGCCTGATATTGCGTGTGTCTTAAATATAACGCCCGATCATATTAATAGGCACAAAACATTTAGGTGTTATAAAAAAACAAAACTAAACATTGTTAAAAATTTTGATAAAAAGTCAATTTTTATTTACAATTCAAACATTAAATTAAATTTAAAAAACAAAAATTTTATTAAATACAAAATCAACTCAAAAAAACATATAAACTCTTGTTTTGTTAGCAAAAATTCAATTTATTATAAAAGAAATAATAAGGCATCGTTTGTTATTTCAAAACAAAATATACCTTTAATAGGTAATCACAATATTCAAAACGTAATGTTTGCAACAACTGTATGTAAAATCTTAAAAATAAAAAATAAATATATAGTAAATGCTATAAAGCATTTTAAACTAAATAACCATAGATTGCAGTTGGTGTATTCAAACCAAAACGCGTCTTTTTATGATGATAGCAAAGCTACCAATATAGATGCAACAATTTGTGCCATTAAATCATTTAACAATTCAACACTTTTAATTTTGGGTGGAAGCGATAAGGGTTATGATTATGACAAAGTTTTTCAAAATTTACCTAAGTATATAAAATATATCTTTGCATGTGGTGAGGTAAAAAACAAAATTTTAGAAAGTGCAAAAAAATATAATAAAGATATTATGATGTTTGATAATCTAAAACAAGCTACAACAAAAGCATGCAATTTGGCTAGCAATTTAAATGGCAAGTTAAATGTTTTGTTGTCGCCGGCAAGTGCTAGTTTTGATGAATTTAAAAATTATAAACAAAGAGGTGAAAAATTTTTAGAATATATAAAGGATTATTATGAAACAAAATAGACACATAGCTATAAAAATGTCAAAAACATCATTAGTTTTGTGTATTTTGGTTGTTTTTTTGGCTTTATTTGGAATTTTGATGGTGTATAGTGCAAGTTTTTATAGTGCTCAAA
>JAFQOM010000003.1 GCA_017403205.1 Clostridia bacterium
AATAAAAATATTACAATTAACTGATACACAGATTTCTTCGGTGGCGGAATCGGTGTTGATGTTAGACATTGTAAAGAAAACCATTAAAAAATCTAAACCAGATATGATAGTTTTAACAGGTGATAATATAAGCGATTTTAGCACTCAAGAAACGGCGCAATATTTAGTTAAATTTATGGATTCTTTTAAACTTCCTTGGGCTTTGGTTTTTGGTAATCATGATTATAATTCTTTAGTGTCTGCAAAAGATTTAAGTTCTTTATACGAAACTAGTGAATACTGCCTTTATAAAACCGGAACAATAGAAGATTCATATGGCAATTATACATATACTATTAAAAAAAATAACAAAAGTATTTATTCTTTAATTTTTATGGATTCTGGCAAGACGGGTTTTAATAACAAGCATGTGGAGTGGTATGAGAATGAGATAAATAAAATCACCTTACAAAGCAATGGTGAAGTTGTTAATAGTATGGTATTTTTCCATATTCCAATAGAAGAAATTGGTTTAGCTTATAATTTGTATCAAGAAGACACATCTATAGGTAGCGGTGTTAAAAATGAGCCGTTTTGTATTCAGGATACAAATGTTGGATTGTTTAATAAGGCGTTGGAATTAGGTAGTACAAAAGCATTTATATTTGGGCATGACCATATAAACAATTTGGTGTTAGACTATAAAGGTATTAAGTTGTGCTACGGTTTAAAATCTGGCAAAACTTCTTATTATTACGCAACAATGCAAGGTGGCAATTTATACACAATAACCGCAAACAACCAATTAAAAATAGATAGGATTTATGTTTAAAGCAGACTAACAAGTCTGTTTTTTTATGCATAAATTTAAAAGTTTGGCAATATAATTAGGTATGAAAACTAATAAACAAAAAATTATTTCGTATGTGGTTATTATTGCAAGCATTCTTTTGGTGGCGGTTTTAGGTAGTGTATTTGTAAATCTTGGTATGGATTGGTTTTCCTCCCTTGAAACACCAAGTAAGTTTGTACCAAGTTTTATAATTCCTATTGTGTGGACTGTAATCTACGTAATTTTTGCAATAGTACTATGCAATTGGGTAAGCAAAGAAAATTTGCTTAAAAGAACACTAATTTTACTTATAATAAATGGAATACTAAATGTTTTATGGTGTTTACTTTTCTTTACATTTAACCAAACATTATGGGGATTAATTGCAATTTTGTTGTTATTAATTTCTGCTTGGTTATTAGTGGTTGATATTTACATGCAAAAACCTATATATTCCTTAATTACAATAATTTATCCAGTATGGGTTAGTATTGCTACAACATTAAATCTTGCATTATGGATTTTAAATTAAAAGCAAGGGTTTCTTGCTTTTTTATTTTTAAGTAGTACAAAATTTAACAACAAAATATAATTAACAATTTTGTAAAATTTTTAAAAATTTAATAATTACTCTTGCAAAATTATAAAATTTAAGTTATTATAAAAATAGATGCGTAAGCATTTATTTTTTTGTATGAGCAAGTGGAAAAGGTTTTGGTTTAATATAACTCACCCTCACGGCGTTTGGCTGTGCCTTTTTTACTTTGTGTTTTTGCTACTAGTAATAACAAATATATACACTCTTGTTGTTCAGTCGTTTAATCCAATAGCAAGTTATATTATTTACGGCATAACATTTGCTTGTTTGTTGTATTTTGTTTATTCACTTATTTATATTTGGCCTAAAATGAAGTATTGGCTTACAAAAGTGATGAAGAAATTTAAATTTACAAGCCTTATGGTAGAGAACTATAGTTTTAAAACAGCGGTTTTTGCCTGCATTGGTATAGTTTTTAACTTTGGGTTCCTGATTTTCATTGGTGTGCTTGCAATTCAAACGAAATCTATTTGGTATGGCACTCTTACAATGTATTAT
>JAFQOM010000167.1 GCA_017403205.1 Clostridia bacterium
ACTCCACTTTGCAATATCTTTTCTTGGATTATTTGAATTAACCCTATCTATAGAAAACAATTGTTCACAATAATCTTTTTTATCTTTAATAACTTTATAAAAATCATTGTCAAATTCTTTTGCATAACTTAATACCCCCTCGTAGATTTCTTGAGGTGTAAATTTACTTATAACTTGTTTTGACATATCATCAAGTTTTACAAAATCAAACATTGGATTGTTTGATCCTATTTTTGATACTTTAAACGGAAACTCATAATAAGACAATGTTGGATTTTTTTTGCGCCAGTCTTCAAAGTCACTGTTTATAAGATTTAAAAGATATTCCATAACGCTTGAAACTGGATAGCCTTTTTCTACAAAATATCTTGCATCAGCCTCTGGATCTTTTCTTTTAGATAGCTTGCGTTTGTTTCCACTTTCATCTAATTTACAAACAACAGGTGTGTGTGCATATTTTGGTGCCGGTAAATTAAATGCTTTAAAAAGTTCCAAGTGACTTGAAAGAGATGGATACCACTCCTCACCTCTTACAACAGTTGTTGTTTGCATTAGCGTATCATCTGCAACGTGGGCTAAACTATAGGGTGGTGTTTTGTTGCTTTTTAAAATAACAATATCTTTTGCATTTTCCCTAATTTCTCTTTCGCCTTTAATTTGATCAACAAATTTAAAAGTTTTTTCTGGGTCACCCATAGATTTAAATCTGATTGCAAAAGGTTTGTTTTCTTTTAGATTTTGTTCTATTTGCTCTAATGACAAATCTCTGCAAACATCTTTTTCTTCAATATCACTATTTTCTTCAAGTTGTTCTTCACGACGTTTTAAAATTTCTTCTTTGTTTTCTGCACTCTTACAAAAGCATGGGTATGCTCTACCAATAGAAACCAAGTGTTTCGCAAAAGCACAATAAATTTTGCTGCGTTTGCTTTGAACATAGTCCCCATAATCACCAACCTGAGATTTATTGCTTCCCATAAAACCTTCGTCTGGTTTTAGGCCAAAATAAGAAAGCATTTGACAAGCAATATCGCCAGAATTTTCAACTTCTCTTTTAGCGTCAGTATCTTCTAAACGCATATAATATACACCGTTTGAGTGATAAGCCAAAAGTTTGTCTATAAAAGCACCATAAACTGTGCCAATATGCAAATATCCCGTTGGGCTTGGTGCTATTCTTGTTACCTCTGCATTAAGAGGAAGTATTCTTTTTGAATAAGATGCAATGCACTCTTCCAAGGTTATGTCTATATCTGGAAAAAGTAGATTTGCTAATTTTATATAATCCATAATAAGTCCTTTTATTTTTAAGTTTTATTCAAAACGGAAATAATTGTTAATATATTCCATACTATTAACAACAGCCTTATATCTGCCTGTTAAAAAGTTTTGCATAATATTAAAACTTGATTTTTCTATTTTAGAACAATCTTGCAAATAAGCTTCTTTGTTTTTGATGTTAAAATATGCTTTAACATCAAAGTTATTTACCGCATCTGTAAACATATTATACTCGTTTTGATATTGTGGCTCTTGATCAAAAAAGGTAGAAAACAACAATTTTACATATACAACATCATCATTTGCAATAATTCTTTTACCAAGATCACTATTATCTGACAAACCTAAAAGCGTTTTCTTGCAAACTTGTATAAACGGAGATAAACAGCTTGTTTCTTCATACCAAGAGTTAACTTCACCAAGAGGGTTTTTATAAATAAAGTTAAGCAATTCGTATTTATAAGAAACTTTTGAAGACTGCAATAATATATATCTTAATGCATCTCTTACATTGCTATTACTTAGGTCTTCCTTTTGAAAATCTGTTTTTGCAATACCTTCCACAAAATAAAATTTTGCAAACGATTCATTTAAATCATAAGCTGCATCTATTAATGCGTTATAATCTGCAATAACATTTTTATAGTGCAATGTGCCATCTGATTTCTCAAAAACAAATTTACTAATAGATAATTCTTTTAATTTGTTATAAACTTCGTTTAATTTATTGTATAAAACATTAATTTGTTCAGCACTAAAATCAGAAAAAATTTGTGAGGTGTTTTTTTCCCATCTATCAACTACATTAAAAAATAATCCTGATGCGCAATCTAAATAATAACTATATACTGCAGGAAAAATATATCCCTTATCAGTTGAAGTTTGGCTTATTTTTGTTGAATCAAACTTAACATTTATAAAATACTCTTTTCCATTTGGTTTATTTGCATTATCTACAAAAAACTGCTGAGTATCTTGATCTGTTTTCATTGTTGTAATTAATTTATCAATATCATGCATTGTATATTGATTATTATTACAACCTGATGCAACAAGCGGTGTTAAAATTAACAGAAAGCACAATATAACAGATAAAATAATTTTCTTCATTTTTACACCTCTCTAAATTTACTACTATAAAAATCAAATGCTTTATTCGACAAGTTTTTATAATCATCAGATAAAGTTAAATAATATTGAGAGTAGTTTCCAGCCCATTCATAAATATTAAACATTCTTAATATAGTAACAAAATTTTTAAAAGGAAGATCTCTTAAAATGTCATCATCACCAAACTGTTGTTTTTGCGAAACAAAATCATAAAAGTTATCAACCAAATCATGCGTTCTGGCGTTTTTATTAAAAGTTGCACTTTCATTTCTTTCTCGCATATCTAACTCTATATATGAAAGAGAATTATCAACAATGCCACACTCTATCATGTAGCCAACACTTTCGTAAGTATAATAATTTTTGCCATTTAAACAGTATTTTTTGTAAACATCAACTAAATATTTAAAAAAACTGCTTCCTGCCTTGTAACACTTAGTATACCCCTGCACCAAATAAACAGCTTTATTTCTTAAAATATTCTTTGCTGCTTCGTTTGGATCTTCGTTTACGAGTTTGTAATAAGATATATATTCGTCATAATTTTTTTTGGTTAAGTTAAATTCTAAAATATATTTATCATAAAGATTAACTAACTTGTCTTGCTCTCCCTTTGTTAACCCCTCTTCCAAAAGCAAGTAATCAATGTGATAATCTATACCCTTGTTAATCTCACTAATAGCATCGTTTATATATAAAGCATAAGTATCTGAGGCAGATTCTCCATACCTCCACTTAACATTGTTTTTTATATCTGTTTGTAATTTTTTAAAGTTTGTAGAATCCCTTGTTGAAATAATATAATTATAAGCCTCTAATTGAATATTTTGATTACTAAAAATAGCTATTCCTACAAATATAAGAATACCCATTAAAGAAACAAAAATTATTATTTTTAAAAAAATTGACGCAAACTTATTCATAATTACAAATAGTTTATCATTTTGGTCGCAACATTGTCAATAAAAACACAAATTAACAACACAAAAGATAATCTATATTAATATAGACAAACTGCACTAATTTTTATCTAATGTATTAAATAAAATAAAGAAACATGATAAAATTTAATCATGAGAAAATTAACATATTAAGGGATAAGCAAGGCTTTGAAATATCCAGAAATGGAATTCCAAACCCATATTATAAATCTATTGAACAAATACAAAAAGAAGAAGATTATTATAATTCTATTAAAGATAATCCGGAAAGGCTTGCTGACTATTTTGCCCAAATAAATAAAGCCGTTAATGAGCAAATTAGCCAAGAAAAAGCAGAAATCTCTGCCATAGCAAAAACAAGGCTTGATGAAATTGCAAAAAATCCAACAGCAAATTTTTATGAAAATCATCTACAAAACAATTTATTTCAATATTCTTCTCAATAAACAAAAAAACACATAATCAATGATTATAACTTTTGAAACTAGTGATAAAAAAGAGACAAAAAATAATTTGTCTCTTTATTTTTTTATTATTGCCGTTACTTCTATTTCTATTTTTGCACCATCTCTTACCATTCTACTTACTTCCACAAGAGTCGATACGGGCATTGAGTTTTTAAAATAATCAGCTCTAATCCTTGAAATTTTTTCAAATTCGCTCATATCTGTAACATATATAACCGCTTTAATAACATCATCAAAAGTTGCACCTGCTGAATTTAATATATCTCCAATGTCAGAAAAAACTTGATGTGTTTGAATTTCAATATCATCAGAATCAACTCTGCTATTATTTTCTTGAGATGCGTGAGCCTGTATGCCAGAAACATATAATAAATAATAATTTCCGCAATCAATTTTTTTTGCTGGCGTATAAACTCCAATTTTTTTATATCCTTCAGGACTAATGTTTTTAATCATAATACTCTCCTTTCTGTCTCTATGTAAATTATAACATATAATGGTTGAAAATGTATTATTTTTTATTGAAAATTAAAAAATTAAATGGCACTTAGACGTGTGCTTGTCATATACAAGTATTCTCGCTTCGCTCGAACACGACAAGCACACGAACAAAACTAAATTTAAGCAGACAAAAAAGCGAAGTGTGGCAGAGCAAATCACACCTTCGCTTTTTTGCTGTTATTTTAAGTGGCTAATTTATTCCATGGTGTACTTGACAAGAGTCTCTGAAATGATTTTTCTTTTGCTGGTTAATGCAGAGAAACAAGAGTTGTGCTTATTTGTTATACTTTTTGTTTCTCTGCATTTTGATATTGTGTTTTCATTTCTTCTCTGTCAAGTACCTTTCACGGCATAAAGTAGCCAAAAAAAAAGAGAACTAGATA